>NZ_JBLOBF010000009.1:0-60533 GCF_047785965.1 Caldisericum insulae | reverse complement strand
CTTCGGAATGACAAAAAGAAATATCCTTCGGAATGACAAACAGAAATCTGTTTTGGAATGGCTACTTTTAAATTACTGGAAGAACTTTCAAAAAGCAAAAATGTTTTTTAGATAAATAGTTTTAATAAAAATTAGTTTTGCCAAATCCTCAATATTTTTTATAATTAACAAAGGAGGTGAAGAAATGAAAAAAATAATTACGATAATTCTAATGTTGATTCTTGCTTTTGGATTGACTGTTGGTGTTAAGAGCGCAACGGCTGGGACTTACTATAAATTTACTCCTGTAAATGATGGCTTGTATGGAACAAATGTAACTTGTATTGAAATTGACGCAAACAACCCTAATATTGTATATTTAGGAACCGTTAATGAAGGCATTTTTGTTTCACAAGATTCTGGAAAAACTTGGCAATGGATTGGAAAGGGGCTTAATTACACACTGCCTGGTTATGTGCCATCTTATTTACAGATAAACACAATCAAAACTGTAAAAGGTAAATTGGGTGCTATATATGTAGGAACAGGTGCAGGGCTTTATTTTAGTAACGATGGGGGTAATACTTTTACAAATATTGGACAAGGTTTGATGAATAGAGGTGTTTTTTCAATCTATATTGATCCTTTTGATACTAATCATTTGATTGTTGGCACAGACTTAGGCGTTTTTGTTTCGCTTGATGGAGGTTATAACTTTACTGCATATAACAAGGATATACCAAATATCATAGTTTATACAATTGTAAAGGATATTAGTCTTAGTAATTCTTACTTTATAGGAACGAATAGCGGAATCTTTAAAACTCTTGACAACTGTAAAACCTGGCGAAGTATCGGGAACCGTTCTAATATTCAGGTTTTTGACATAGTACAAAATCCTAAAAAGCCTTTCATAATATATGCCGCAACACAAGGAGGTGTTTTTAGAAGCTATACGAGCGGTGAATCTTTTGTGAATCTTACTGATTGGCCAAACAGACCTTTTGTATTTAAAATAATGATAGACTCATTTGACGATTCCAAAGTTTATGCGGTTTATAGACAAGGATTTTTAAAGAGTTCAGATTATGGCGAAACATTTACAATAATACCTAACACCACACAATCCACTTTTAAGACTTGCGTTTTCCCTTCAGTTGATTTTTCAACTGTGTATGTTGGGACAGAAAAAGGTTTTTTAGTCTATAGTAATGGTTATTTTTCTTACTCAAATAAAGGTTTGGGCTTGTTAAACGCTACATCATTGGGGTATGATCCTAACTATAAGATTATTTACACAACAACCAATTTGGGAACATTTAAGACTGATTTTAATTTCTCCACATGGACTTATATTTCAAATTCGCTTTATGGTTCTTATCCGCACTCAATTTCTGTAGATCCTTCAAATCCTTACAATATGTTTGCGGCTACAAAATATGGTTTGAAAAAGTCAATAGATAATGGAATTGGTTGGTTTATGGTAGATTTGCCACAGACGGAAATGTATTCTGTTGCTTTTTCTCTTTCGGATCCTAAATATGTATTTGCAAGTGGTATAAGCGGCTTATTCTATAGTGAAGATTCTGGCAATTCCTGGAACCAAGTTGATTTAAAAGGAATTTCAACCCCAATTTATTCTGTTGTGCCAGCTAAAAATAATTATGTTTACATAATGAACAATTTAGGAATTTATAGATCAAGTAATTTGGTACAGTGGGAAAAAGTTTCCGATATTTCTAATTATAAAGCTTCAGTTCTTGCTTGTGATTATTTTAAATCAAATGTTCTTTATCTTGGAACTCTTGATGGCATTTTTATTTCAACAGATGGTGGATTTAATTTCACTCCTTTTGGTGATTTACCAAAAGATACAACCGTTTTCTCTATAGTATCTCTTAACGACAGTAGCAACACTATTGTTATTGCAACAAATCGGGGTGTTTATAGAAGCGAAATTGCTAACGATAATATACAACCTTCCATTATTTTATATGAGCCAAAAGATGGAGACAAGTTTAACCAGCCCTCTATTACGGTGAGAGGCAAGGTTTCTGACAACGAATCAGGAGTTGCCGAAGTGTTTATTAATGGGAACAAAGTTCAGTTAAATGAAGCGGGAGAGTTTTCTTACAACTTGGTCCTTTTACCAAATGATAATACAATTGAGATTAAGGCATATGATAGAGCTGGGAATATGTCTCTTAAAACATTAAAAGTAACATACATAAAGACCATAGTGCTTACCCTTTTTGTTGGGTCAAATAAATTAACTTCTTCTGACGGAAGTGTTATTACTCTTGACTCTCCTCCTGTCATTATCGAAGGGAGAACGCTTGTCCCGATTAGACCTATTATTGAAAAATTTGGTGGCTCAATTTCGTGGGATGGGACAGAAAGGAAAGTTACAATAATGCTTGGCAATAAGACTCTTGAACTTTGGATTGATAAACCGCAAGCAAGGGTTAATGGAGTGCTTACTTGGATTGATCCAAATAATACAAAAGTCACACCTAAAATTATAAATGGAAGAACAATGCTTCCTGTTAGATTTGTTTCGGAACAATTGGGTGCAAAGGTGGAATGGGATGGAACGCTTAGAAAGATTACTATTACATATCCTGCACCTTAATTTTGTGGTATAATATGGGGATTTTTAAGGAGGTTAATATGAAAAAGGTATTAATTATTCTTTTAGCTTTATCTGTTATGTTTTCTTCTTTTGCTTTATTAAGTAATGTTGCTGCAGCCGATAGTATAAGTATCAATCTAAGTCCTAACTCAATAAATGTCCCAAATAAAATTACAATTACATTAACGCTTGGGAACGCTTATGTTGGCGCAAATACACAAATAGAAATACTTATAGATGGAGGGCAAGACCAAGCTTCAAAATTTAGCATTCCAACAAGTGTTTCTACCTCATCCATTTATACACAAATTTCAACCACTTCATATAATGTTTTCTCTGCTTCGATATCAACAAGCCCTGTAGACCTTTCAAAAAGTCTTGTTATTAGAACTTCAACTTCATTTCCTAATGTAAATCCTAATACTACATTTTCAATTGTTATAGATTCAACAGCGAATTTTATTCCAAAAACAACTGGAAGTCATACAATAAGAGTTATAGTAAGTGGAAATTATGTAGTTGATGGAACATTTACGGTGGGAACAGGTGGGCAAGGATCTCCAATTAATATAGTTAGTATTATTGTTGATAATCCTAAATTGGGTGATACAAGCACATATAGCTTTAACTTTGTGCCATCTACTAATCTTGTAAGTGGTGATTTTATATCAGTTGAATTTCCTGCGGGATTTACTGTCCCTCCTACAATAGATGGAAGAAATTTTGCTTTAAAACAAGGATATGCTACTATTTCAGATTTCTCAAATAATGTGAGCGTTCAAAATAATGTTGTAACTTTGACAATTCCGCCAACTCAATTTACTTTCAATGCAAATTATCAAACTACATTGGTCTTTGGTGCTTATACCGCAATAAAGAATCCTACTACTGCAGGTCAATATACTTTCAAAATGTGGACTTCCAAGCAGCCTACTCCTGCAACATACACGGTAACACTTGGAACATCAATCACAAATCTCATGTGGGATGTAAATCCTAAGACAGCGGGGGCTGTAGGAGAACATACAATCTCTTTTAAGACTTCTTCATCTGGCGCACTTTCAACAAATGATACCATAACAATTATTTTCCCAGGAGGCTTTACACTTCCAACAACGATTCCTTCAGGAGGTATTCTTGTAAATAATGTAAGCGCTCAAGCAAGCGTTTCCTCAAATGTTCTTACTATTAAATGCCCTACATCAATTGGCGCAGGAAGTAGTGTTACTATTAAAATCCTTGCTTCCTCTAATTTTGTGAATCCACCGGTTAGTACTTCGGGATATAAAATTAAGGTTTATACATCACAGGATCAATTGCAAGTTGAATCATCTCAATTGATGTTTACTCCTTCAACATTGCAGAATTTAAAAGTAACAGTTGATCCGCAGGTTGTAAATAAAAATGCATCAATTTCTTTTACCTTTAACCTTGGACTTGGTGGTGCGCTTGGTGCTTCTGATACAATATCAATTACGTTTCCACTCCAATTTTCAGTTCCAAATCAAGTCCCTTCAAACCTCATAACAATAACAGCTGGAAATTCAATTTTTAATCCTTCGGCAGTTTCAAAATCGGGGAATACGCTTGTTTTAACTTTGCCACAGAATACAAATATACCTTCACAGAGTTTGGTGAGCATTTCTATAAGTAAAGATGCAAATATTATGACTCCTCAAACAGGTGGAACATATAAATTTACCGTTTATACTTCAAAAGAAACTACACCTATTGATGTAAGCATTGATGTGTTTGCTTATCCTAAATCAAATATTATAATAAATCCTCAAAATCCTGACGGCCTTAATGGGTATTACATAACTCAACCTGCGATTTCATTTTCTGTATCACAAATTGCAGGTATTACTCCAACGCTTTACTATAAGATAAATAATGGGTCATATCAAACATATGATTTAACAAACGCTCCTAAAATAAGTATTCCTGAAGGGAAAAATGTAATAAGTTTCTACTCACAAGACAATTTTGGGAATAAAGAGCCAGAAAATACAAAAACAATTCTTGTGGATTTAACTGATCCAGTGATAACGATTGCTGAGCCAAAGGAAAATTCAGTGGTTGTTCAACCAACATTTACCCTAAAAGGTGCTGTTAAATCTATAGATGTTGCAAATACAACACTTCTTGTTAATGGAAAACTTGTTAATCTCAATAGCGATGGAACATTTGAGACGCTTATTACCTTGTCAGGTGAAGGAATAAATACAATTTCAATTCAAGCAAAGAGTCCATCTGGAAGGACCTCAACCAAGCAGTTTTCAGTAAATTATATTGCGCGTGTAACTGTATTCTTACAAGTTGGAAATGATAATGCTTACATCAATGGCGAACAAGTAAAAATTGATGCACCACCATTTATTCAAAGTGGAAATGTAATGGTGCCTTTGAGGTTTATTTTAACTTCATTTAAGGCGAACCTTGAATGGGATGGCATTTTCCAAATTATAACACTTACTCTCGGCAACAATAGGATGAGACTTCAAATTGGAAATTTAAGGGCTGATGTAAATGGGAATTTAAAGATGCTTCCAGCGGCACCTGTTCTTGTAAAGGGTGTTACCTTTGTGCCACTACGATTCATATCTGAAAATTTTGGCGCAGATGTTAAATGGGATGGAACACTAAAAGCAGTAAGTATTGTTTATCCAAAGCCATAGAAACTTGAGATTTAAATGGGAAGGGCTTTTCAAAGCCCTTCCTCTTGCATTTTGAAATTTTTTGTTTTTGTATATTATAGGTATTGAGTGTGAGGGGTTGGTTTTTGAATTTTTTGAAAGAAGGTGAGAATGTGGACCTGTGGAAGCATAGGCATGAAATTAATAAGAAAAAAATAAAGAAGCAAGGCGGTTTTACCCTGATAATTGTACCTCACTATCAAGGTAAAACTGTAAGAATTGTCCTAACACCATTGAGAATTTACACGATTCTTTTTTCAATTGCTCTCATTATTACTTTTTCAGTTTCCTTCGCGGCTTCCTATCGGGAGCTTCTTGCAAATGCAAAAGCACCTCACGTTTATGCAAGTTCTTTGAATGCTGAAGATGTTAAGAACTTACAGTCTTTGCAGGATGAACTTGCGAAAACGAAGGCAGATGTGGAAGCTTTGAAGCAGTATGTCCTTTCCTTAGGCAAGCTTGAGAAGGATGTACGATCTGCCCTAAAACTTGGTGGAGAGACTGTAAGCTTGGAGTCAATCCTTGCACGTCCTTCATCAAAACCTCAAATACAATCTTATACAGAACTTCCTAAGACCTATGCAGAGGTTAGAACTGAGCTTGCAGATACTTCAAAGCAGGCAGTCCAAACAGAGCAAACACTTACCATGCTTCAAGAAACAGCTTATAAGTTAAACCTTATGAAAGCACAGACTCCTGATTACTGGCCACTACAGGGAATGATAACTTCAGGATTTGGCTGGCGCGTAAACCCATTTGGTGGTGGCTGGGAATTCCATAAAGGAATTGATATATCAAGTTATTATGGAGCACCAATTCGTGCCGCAGCAGATGGTGAGGTTGAATTTGCAGGCTGGAATTCTGGTGGATATGGGAAAATGATTATTATTTATCATAGAGATGGCATTGAAACAGTTTATGGGCATCTTTCAGACATAGCGGTGAAAGTTGGAGATAGGGTTAAAAAAGGTGAGGTTATAGGATATGAAGGTTGCACAGGCTTATGCACTGGACCACACTTACATTTTGAAATAAGGGTCTGGGGCGAAGCCATTAATCCACTTAAATATCTTGAGTAAGGAGGTTTTATAATGGCATTCGGAAGAAGAGAAGAGCAAAAGGAAGCAGTTTCAACAACACAAACGGTAATTGCAAAAGACCTTGCAATAAAAGGTGATGTTAAGTGTGAAGGAGTAATGCGTGTAGAAGGGTTAATTGAAGGAAATATATCAGGAAACGGAGAAATTACGATTGCAGAAAGTGGCAAAGTAAAAGGTGATATTCAGGGAAGAAAGGTAATTGTGATAGGACATGTTGAAGGAAATATTATTGGAAAAGAAAGCGTTGAAGTTTTGGAGCATGCAGTCGTCATTGGAGATATAACAGCAGAGAAAGTTTCTATAGAAGAAGGTGCCTCTGTTGAAGGAAAGGTCGCAACAAAAAAAGCACAACCAATTATAACAGAGCCTCCAAAGAATGAGGAGAAAAAATAGTTTAAGATGAGCCCCGTTTGGGGCTTTTTTGATAAGATATGTTTAAAAACAGGCTTGATGCAGGAGAAAGATTAGCAAATTTAATTTCTGAAAATGGGGTAGTATTTGATTTTCTTTTTGCATGCCCAAGAGGTGGAGTTGAAGTTGCGTTTCCTATTGCAAAACAGTTTAAGAAAGAAATAATCCCTTTATTTTCGCACAAAATTCCATCTTCCATAAATGAGGAGTTTGCAATTGGGGCAGTTTCTATTGATGGAGAATACATAATAAATGAGTATGGTAAGTCTGAACCAGGTGAATATTTAGAAGAGATTATAAGAAAGACCGTTGATCTTCTTAAAAAAAGGAAAGACGGTTACGGCGTAAGTTTTGATTTTAGCAGTATAAAGGATAAAATTGTGCTTATAGTGGATGATGGCATTGCAACTGGGGAAACACTGTTTGTTGGGGTTAAAAGTATTCTTAAGCACAAGCCCAAGGAAATTTATGTTGCTGTACCTGTTTCATCTTATGAGGGTTATCTTAAATTAAGCGAGATTTCAAAGGTAATTGCATTACATATAGATAAGTATTTCTTTGCAGTATCACAATATTATGATGAATTTTCCCAATTAAGCGATGACGAAGTCAAAAAATATTTAGCACTATCAAAAGAATTTTCAAAAATCTAAAAAATCTACGGAACTTTTTTGTGAGTTTTGGTATCTAATATGTGAAGGAATATAAGAAAGACTATTAGTTTAAATTGAAAGTAGGTATTGTGTTTCCTCAAGTATACACTCCTACACAAGGTGTATGGAATAATGCTTATGTGCAGGTAGAGTTTGCAAACCCATCGTCAGTTTCTGCATCAAAATGTCTTAACTATAGTATCATCAAAACAGGGGCGGTTTTGTGAGGTCCCGCTTATATATCAATCTCTTCGGAAGCTAAAATTACAAATCCTACAACAGGTGAAACATAAACAATCTATGTAAGCACAAACACTCAAGGTGAACCAGCTGGATATGGAAATATTAATATAGTCAGTGCAGTATCTATTTGTTAATGTAAATCCACTTCTTGTAGGGGTGCAAGCAAACTGTATAATACGGTTTACTCCGAATGTAGCTTTAATCCAGAATAAAGACTATGTTTATATTGAATTTCCAATAGTAAAGAAATTTCCAACTCCTATTCCTAATAAAATCATATTTGCTGATAGTGCACGAGTTATATTCCGAATTGGCAAAACCACTAGGAATACCTTATTTAGAGGGGGATTTGAAATTCTCCCTCTAACTCCCCCTAAAAAGAAAGAGATTTCTATTACTCGAAGGGGTAAAAGTCCCCCTTCGAACTACCCCCAAAAGAGGAGATTTCTCACTTCGTTCGAAATGACTGGTTGCGTCATTCCGAAGCCGAAGGCGAGGAATCTCCTCTGTTTCAGGGGAGTGTTGAGGGGGCGGTGTTTTGCCCCCTCAAAATATGGAGATTTCTCAGTCGCTTACGCTCCTTCGAAATGACAATCGATGGAAGGGGGATGTGTCCCCTCTAACTCCCCCTAAAAGGAGGATAATCCTCGTCACTTCGTTCCTCGGATTGACAATTTTTGGGTGTATTTTTTGGTATTGAGCGCTTCAATTTCTTCTTAAATTGGGTTTTCTATATTTTTCTAATTATTGTATAATTTGGAAAAATGGGAGTGGTTATGGAAAAGATTGAAGAACTTACAAGGGAAGTTTGTGAGGAACTTATAAGACCAAAAGAGAAGGATATAGAGGAAAACGGACTTTATATTCCTGAAACACTTTCAAAACTGGGAGAGCTTGGTTTTTTTGGTGTAAGTTTTCCAAGAGAGTATGGAGGCGTTGGGCTAACCTTTGAGGAAGCTTTAAAATCATCAATTATTCTATCCTCTTATACAAGCACGATTTCAATGATTATTGGGGCACATCAACTTGCAAGTTTGTCAATTTTTCTTTTCGGGTCTGATACCCTTAAGCAAAAATATCTTTCACAACTTAACAAAGGAAGATTAATTGGAGCATTTTCTCTTACAGAACCTCATGCAGGCTCTGACCCATCTTCAATAAAGACTACCGCATTTCTTAATGGCGATTATTATATTTTGAATGGCACAAAGGCATTTGTAACAAATGCAGGACTTGCAAATCTCTATGTGATTTTTGCAAAGACAAATCCAGAAAGTGGGGCAAGAGGAATCTCTGCATTTGTAGTTGAAGGAGATTCAGAAGGGCTTGCTGTGGGGCATAAGGAAGAAAAAATGGCGCTTCCATACTTACCAAATGCAGCACTTGTCTTAAAAGATGTAAAAGTTCCAAAGGAAAACCTAATAGGGAGAGCAAATCTCGGTTTTATTGTTGCAATGAAGACACTTGAGCTTGGGCGAATTCTAACTTCCGCAGGGGCAGTGGGGCTTATGGAAAGAGCACTTCACGAATCGATAAAATACGCAAAAGAGCGAACACAAGGAGGACAACCAATTTCAAACTATCAAATTATACAATCATATTTGGCCGAGATGAAAACTCTTTTAGAAACTTCGCGTGAGATTGTTTTAACTGCCGCAAGGAAGAAGGATTCAAACTCACCCGACTTAGGGCTTTATTCTTCAATTGCAAAATACTATGCAACAAAATCTGCAGTGGATGTGACACGTCTTGCAACACAGATCTTTGGTGGCTACGGCTATGTGAAAGGTTATACTGTGGAGAGACTCTATAGAGAGGCAAAAATGTATGAGATCGTTGAAGGCACAAATGAAATTCAAAAACTAATAATTGCAAATAACATTTTAAAGGGGTGAAACTATGTATATTGTAATTTCAGGAAACATTGGTGCAGGTAAAACTTCATTAGCGCAGATTATTTCAGAGGATCTTGGGTTCTCGGTTTATTTTGAAGATTTCCATTCCAATCTCTTTTTAAAAGATTACTACCAAGATATGAAGAGATGGGCCTTTGCAACTCAAATTAACTTCCTTGCGCTTCGTTATGAGCAAATCGTCCATCACATGTTATTATCAAAAATCCCAGCAGTTTTGGATAGGTCCATATACGAAGATAGAGAGGTTTTTGCAAAATCGCTATATGAAGAGGGCTTAATGACAAAAGAGGAATGGACTGTTTACGATAAACTTTACAATCTTATGGTGACTCATTTACCAACACCAAATCTTCTTATCTACCTTGAAAAAACTGTTGATGAGCTTTTGAGAAACATCGCAAAAAGAGGTCGTGATTTTGAAAAAATTCCTCGAGAATACCTTGAAAGTCTTGATAAAAGATACAAAGAATTCTATGCAAACTGGCACTTTCCAAAGATAAAGATAACAAACGATATATATGATAATAGAAAAGAAATTATTGAGCGCGTGAAGAATGCTCTGTATAATGCAGTTTATTAGGAGGTGTTTTTGATTATTTCAATTTCTGCATCAAAATTGAAGGAAAACCTTTTAAAAGTACTTGATGATGTTGAAAAAGGAGAAGTTTATGCCGTTATAAGAAAGAGCAAAATTGTCTCAGTTTTGATTGATTATGAAACCTTTGAAGCCCTTAAAGAGGCTTATGAGATTTTGCAAGATAAGGAACTTTTGAAAAAATACCTTGATGAAAATAAAGATAAATGATGAGTTTGTTATAGAGTTATTCGGTAGAAAGAAGGTCTTTAAACTCAAAGGAGTCCCGTTTTTTGAGTTTGAATTTCAATCCAAACGGCCTTATATTTCCTTTATTATACTTGCCGCAAAAGATTTTTCTTCGAAGAAAATTAAAGATATTATCTCAGTTATTGAATCTCTTAAACAAAAATACATATTGGATATTGTCATCGTTGTTTCTAATGAGAAGGATTTAGATGAACTTCAAAGGGTCTTCCCTAAGTCTTTTTATAAAGTTAATATCTCTGATGCTTTGGAAAACCCTGTTTTTTCTTCAGTTAAATGTGGTATTAGGGCTGTTTCTCCTTATTCAATAGGTGCAGTTTTAATATTCGCAAATCGTCCAACTTTAACCCCTGATGTTTTAGAAAAGTTAATTTATGCAATTCAAAAAGGGAATCTTATCTCTATCCCAATAAAGGATAATAAGAGAACACACCCTATTGCATTTTCATCTTTACTTTTTAATGTAATAAAAAATCTACGCAAAGAAAAAGGTATTCCTTATATGCTAAGAAAGTATAGAGAAAATATCTCTTATGTAGAAATCTAAAGTAGTTAAACTAACTTGATCTCTTTAAGAAATTCTTCTAAAAATTTAGTGTGGACTTTATTTTTTGTAAATTCTTCAGTTTCAAGGAGTTTTCTATGGAGCGGTATATTTGTTTTAATTCCCTCTATTCTTACTTCCTCGAATACTCTTTTTGCTGTTTTTAGTGCCTCTTCTCTTGTATTTCCCTTTATAATGAATTTTGCAAGAAGTGAATCAAAGAAAGGTGGCACAGTGTATCCCTCAAATATGTGGCTGTCTATTCTAACATTTCTTCCCAAAGGTAAGTGAAGATTACTGATCTTTCCAAAGGAGGGTTTGAAATTATCAAAAGGATCTTCGGCATTTATTCTAAATTCAATTGCATGTGTTGTGGTTTTTATGTCTTTCAAAAGGATCTTTTCTCCTTGCGCAATTTGTATTTGCATTTTTACAAGGTCAAGTCCTGTTGTCTCTTCTGTTACAGGGTGTTCTACCTGTATTCTTGCGTTCATCTCCATAAGGTAATGTTGACCATTTAAATAGAGAAATTCAACTGTTCCAAGGTTTGTGTATTTTATCGCTTTTGCAAATTTTATTGCATCTTCCATAATCTTTAAAGTTTCTGATTCTTTTAATTGTGCTGGTGCTTCTTCTATTACCTTTTGATGGTTTCTTTGAATGGAACACTCTCTTGTGCCAACAGCGTAAACATTCCCATATTCATCGCCTGCAATTTGAACTTCAATATGTCTTGGGTTTTCAAGATATTTTTCGATGTATATAGCATCCTTTCCAAAGGAGGCTTTGGCTTCACTTTTTGCAATTGGGAATAATCTTACAAGTTCTTCTTCATTATTTACAACTCTTATTCCTTTTCCTCCACCGCCTGTTGCTGCTTTAAGCATAATTGGGTATCCAATTTCTTTTGCAACCTTCTTTGCGATATCAAGGTTTTCAATTGGTTCTGTTGTCCCAGGAAGTATTGGTATTCCAATTGAACTTGCTATTTTCCTTACATTTGCCTTGTTTTTAAGTTGTTGCATTGCTTCAGGTGTGGGTCCGATAAATTTTATTCCGTGATCTTCTACAATTCTTGCAAACATAGGATTTTCTGATAAAAAACCGTATCCAGGATGTATGGCATCTACCTTAAGGAGAGTTGCTGCACTGATTATATTTGGAATGTTAAGATAAGAATCTTTTACCCCTCCCTTTCCTATGCAAATTTTTGTTTTGGCAAGTTGAGTTGGAAGTGCATCTCTATCCTCGTAAGCATATACAAGTACTGGTTCGATGTCCAATTCACGGAGGGCCCGTATGATTCTGAGGGCAATTTCCCCTCTGTTTGCAATAAGGACTTTTCTAATCTTCATAGATCTCCTCTAACTCAAAAAGTGGAGTTTCGACTTCTACCATAGAGGAATCTTCAGGGAAAATTCTTAAAACTTTTCCCTTCTTTTCTGCTTGTATTTCGTTCATTATTTTCATCGTTTCTATAATGCATAGCGTTTGACCTTTCTCTACTACATCGCCTACTTCTACATATGGCTTTGCATTGGGGTTTGGTTTCCTGTAAAATACACCAACAAGAGGCGATTTAACTATAAAGGTATTGGGATTGCTTGATGTTGTGGGCTCTTCCTCTTTTTTGTTTGTTTTTTCTGTATTAGAAGGCGGATTCATAGAGTTTAAAGAATCTTCCTCAAATTTGAAATAAATTTTCAGTCCCCCTAATTCAAGATTGAACTCCTTAATTTTATTTTCTTTTGCAATCTGAATAATTTCTTTAATTTCCTTTGGTGTAATTTCTTTATTCTTCACGATAAACCCCCATTTTTAAAAATTTCTCCTTTCTCATATGAAGGAGTGTTTCAGTGGGTATTTTGACCAATTCTATAAGATTTTTTTCAAGGGCATCTCCTACATTTTTAATGGTCTCTTCTTTGAAGCGGTGCGCTCCTCCGTATGGCTCTTCAATAATTTCATCTATAACATTGAGTGCTTTTAAGTCCTGCGCCGTCAATTTTAAAGATTTTGCTGCTTCTTTTGATTTGCTTGCATTACCAAAGAGTATTGAGGCACACCCTTCAGGAGAAATAACCGAGTATATGGAGTATTTAAGCATAAGTATTCTATCTCCTATTCCTATGCCTAAGGCTCCTCCGCTTCCTCCTTCTCCTATAACAACAACAATGATAGGTGTCCTTATATTAAAGAATTCCATTAGATTTGTTGCAATCGCTGAAGCAATACCTCTCTCTTCTGCTCCTTCTGTTGGATTTGCCCCAGGTGTATCAAGAAAAGAGATGATTGGTGCCTTGAATTTTTCGCTTATAAGTTTTGCAACCCTTAGCGCCTTTCTATATCCTTCTGGATTTGCCATACCAAAATTTACGCTTAACTGTTCTTTGAGATTCTGTCCTTTTCTATGACCTAAAACGCCTACTACTTTTCCGTTAAATTTTCCGATACCAGTGATAATGGAAGGATCGTCGCCGAAGCACCTATCACCGTGAATTTCTACAAAATCGGTGAAAAGTGATTGAATATAGTCTTCTGAGTGAGGTCTTTCAGGATGTCTTGCAATCTCTACAATATCAAATGGCTCTAATTTAGAATATATTTCTTTTAATGTTTTATTAAAACTCTCTTTAAGAGATAAATCTTTTGGGTTTCTCTCCATTGCAAGATATATCTTTTCAAGATCCTTCTCAAATGAAAGAAATTTTGTGTTCATGGCAGAAACTCCAACAATTTTGTAATTTCTTGTTTAAGGTTTTGTCTTTCAACAACCATATCAACAAAACCATGTGATAAGAGAAACTCGGCTGTTTGGAAATCTTCTTTGAGTTTCTTTTTGGTTGTTTGTTCAATTACTCTTGGTCCTGCAAACCCAATCATCGCTTTTGACTCTGCAATAATAATATCTCCAAGCATTGCAAAGCTTGCGGTCGTTCCGCCGTAGGTTGGATTTGTAAGTATAGAGATGTAAAGTTTACCATTTTTTTTATAATCATTTATTGCAGCACTCAACTTTGCCATTTGCATCAAAGAGATAATTCCTTCTTGCATCCTTGCACCACCTGAAGCAGAAACTACAATGAGGGGAAGATTATTTTCTATTGCATAATAAACAAGGTGTGTTAGTTTTTCACCCATTGCAGCTCCTAAGCTTCCTCCAATATATTCAAATGCAAGCACGCCAAGTGCAACGTTTATTCCGTTTATCGTACCCTCCCCTGTTATAATGGAAGAGCTATATCCACCATTTTTTTCTATTTCATCAATCTTTGCTCTGTATGGTTCTTTATCTACAAAATTAAGCGGATCATCTGATTTGATATTTCTGAATAGTTCCTTAAAACTTCCATTATCTAAAAGATATTCTATACGTTCTTTTGCTGTAAGTCTAAAGTGATAACCACAATAAGGGCATACCTTTTTGTTTTCAATAAGTTCTTCATAGTATAAAAGCTTTTTACAACCATTACACCTTATCCATTCTTTGCTTTCGTTTTTAGTTATAACCTTAACTATCTTTTTCATATCGAAGCAATTATATCAAATTTTCCAAAAAATCCAAAATATGCAAAAATAAACGTGTTTTTCTGGATTTATCAAAGCAATTTTTAAGGTTATTGCTATTTAACTTACTTCCTTGGGTTAAAATTTTCTTATTGACTTTATTTAAACTTTTGCTATATTTAATTAGTTAGGCTTAATTTTTTAGAGAAAAATTTAAATTAGGAGGTTGAGATATGCGTACCACATTTAACCCACACAATAAGCATATTAAAAGGAGCCAGGGCTTTAGGGCGAGAATGAAGACAAGAAGTGGAAGAAATGTGCTTTCAAGAAGGAGAGCACACGGAAGGAAGAGACTTATAACGGTATAGTGAAGCTGTGGGAAAGGCTTAACGAAAAAGAGTTTGAGAACGTCTATAAGAGCGGTAAAAAATTTCATGGAAGATTCGTTGTGGTTGTTGCCTCAGATGCGGTTAAAAAGAAAGTTGGATTTGTTGCCTCTAAAAAGATTGGTAAATCGCATGAAAGAAATCGTGCAAAAAGATTGATGAGAGAGGCCTTTTTGAAATTAGAACCAATTTTACCAGAAGATTACAGTTTTGTGCTTATTGCAAAGAATACAATTAAGGGACTTAAAATGCCCGATGTCCTCAACGACCTTGAGGGCATCATTTTTCGTTTTAAGAAAGGTATAGATGCTTCAAAGGAGGCGCATTAAATGAAGAATCTCCTACTTTCGGTTTTGAAGTTTTATAGGAAATACATATCGCCTCTTAAACCACCAACCTGTAGATTTACCCCTACTTGTTCTGAATACGCAATAGAGGCAATAGAAAAGTATGGTGCAAAAAAAGGCGGATTTTTAGCGATAAAGAGAGTTTTAAGGTGTAATCCCTTCTTCCCTGGAGGGAATGACCCTGTTCCTTGAGGAGGATATGATGAAGAAGATTTTGTTTGTATTTGGTTTTGTGCTTTTGCTTTCAGTATTTTTAACAGGTTGTGCAACAAGCCCTTTTCCTAAAACAACTGAGCCTGGAGTAATTGTCCAGGTAGTAGCAACGGGAAGACCTCTGGAAAATATTCCTGTGGGCTTGAGAGTCGTAAATAACACACCTGATCCAATTCTTGATGTTACAGTTAAACTTGTTTCAATTAATGGAAATGAGGATCTTAAGCCTTTTGAACTATGGAAATCTACAAGAGAACTTTCTATAAAGGATGTTTCTAAGACAAGTGTAATTGATGCAGGAAAAGATGCTACATTTACTTTCTACATCACAAGTTATACGGAAATTGAGCCTAAACCTTACCCCATAAAATTTGCGGTAACTTATAAAGATGCAAATGGAAAAATCACAACGATCGATAAGGAAGCAGTGATAAACGTTGTTCCTGTAGGTGGATTATACAAGGCAATGCGCTTTATAATTGAGGCAATTAATAAGGTAACAAAGAATTATGGGTTTGCAATTATTGTCCTTACAATTCTTATAAAACTCATTACTCATCCTTTGACGCGATATCAGTTCAAATCTACGGCAAAGCTCCAGGAAATACAGCCAGAGCTAAAAAAGATTCAGGAAAAATACAAAGATAATCCCCAAAAGCAGCAACAGGAGATAGTAAAACTATACAAAGAAAAAGGCGTAAATATGTATGGAGGGTGTTTGCCAGTTCTTATACAGTGGCCACTCCTCATTATCCTGTATGGAGCGCTTATGAACTATGCGCCCTTCAATAACGTAAGATTCCTTTGGCTTTCTAACTTGAATGTGCCCGATAAATACTATATTCTTCCTGCACTTGTATTTCTTTCAATGTTCTTACAATCAAAAACTTCTCAATTACCTGGCACTGAAATGGATCCAAATACGAAGATGTTTATGTACTTCTTGCCCATTATATTTGCAGTGTGGGCTGTAAGTTGGCCTCCGTCAGTATTGCTTTACTGGATAACCTTCTCGCTTGTTGCAACATTTGAACAGTATCTCATCATAAGGTCTCTTGAAAACTTTAAAAAGATGGCTTCAGAGGAACCGAAAGAGGTTATTAAGAAAGAAAAAAAGGAGAAGTAGTATGAGTGATTTTGTTGTTGAATTTGTTAAAAATATTTTTGAGAAACTGGGAGAATCTCCCCAAATTGAAGCAGGAAAAAAATTTGGTGGCTATTATGTGAATGTGAGGAATCTATCAGATAAAGGTCATTACATTGGCTATGATGGCACGGTTTTGAGGGCAATCCAATTTATAGTAAATGTTTATGCTCATAAGGTTGATAAAAACTTTCCAACAGTCATTCTCGATATCGATGGCTATAAGGGTAAGCAATACGAAAGGTTAAAGACTATTGCAATTGAAGCAGCGTTGAAGGCAAAAAGACTTCGAGAACCTGTGGAATTGCGTCCTATGTCAGCACAGGCAAGGCGTATAATACACCTTACTCTTAAAAATTATCCTGATATTTGGACTCACAGTGTTGGGAAAGAGCCAAGAAGACGCGTTATTGTAGACATTAAAAAGTGAGCGATACAATTGTTGCAATTTCTACTCCTCGTGGTTTTGGAGGAATTGGTGTTATTAGGCTTTCAGGCGATAAGGCGCTTGAATTAGCAGAGAAGATTTTTAATAAAAGGATTGAGATGCCCCGTTATGCATACTACGGGGCTATTTCTATTGAAGGAACACCAATTGATACGGGGATTGTGATTTATTACAAAAAACCTCATTCGTACACTGGTGAAGATGTTGTTGAAATTTCAATGCATGGTGGGATAAAGAATCTTGAGATGGTTTTAAACTACCTTATTTCCCTTGGTGCGCGTCTTGCTGAAAAGGGGGAATTTACCCGAAGAGCAGTTGAAAACGGCAAAATGGATATATTTGAAGCAAATGCAGTTATTGAACTTATTGAGGCAAAAACCGAAAAAGGCGTGCTTCTTGCTTCTTCAAGACTTTTTGGTAAATTAAGTAAGGCTGTTATGAGCATAAGAAACAAGATCCTTGAGGTTAATTCTCATATAGAAGCAACCATTGATTTTCCTATGGATGTTGAAGAAATACCAGAAGAAACTTTAAGGCAATCGCTTCATGAAATAAGGGAAAGTATTGAAAAACTTCTTTCTACATATAAAGATTCAAGAGTTGTTATTGACGGTGTCCGCATTGCGATTGTTGGGAAGCCCAATGTTGGGAAATCGACACTTCTTAATGCGCTTCTTAAATTTGAGCGTGCAATTGTTTCTGAAATCCCTGGAACAACAAGAGATACAATTGAAGAGATGATAAACTTCTATGGCTTTCCTGTTAAAATTATTGATACCGCAGGGATAAGGGAATCAGAGGATATCATAGAAAAAATGGGCGTTGAAAGAAGTAAACATGCCATAGAAACAAGCGATTTAATTCTCTTTGTGTTTGACGCATCAACTCCACTTCAAGAAGATGACCTTGAACTTGTAAGGTTTACAGAAGGAAAAATGCGTATAATTGTCCTCAATAAAAGTGATCTTCCAAAGGCTCTCACAAAGGAGGAGCTTTCGAAACTTTTCCCAAATGAGCCTATCATAGAGATATCTGCACTATTAAGGGAGGGAATTGATGAAGTTGAAGGTGAAATAAAGAATAAACTATTGAATATTGATGTTGATTCAATACTTGTTTCAAATAAGGTTGAGCATGATTTACTTTCTAAGGCGCTAACACATGTGAATAATGCAATTAAGAATCTTGAGACAGGAACACTTGATCTTGTTTCAGAGGAGTTAAGGGAAGCAATCGAAACATTAAGTGATGTAAGTGGAGAAAATATAGGCGAGAATGTTTTAAATGCAATATTTGAAAGATTTTGCATTGGCAAGTAGTATTTGAAAAAAGAGCTTTTAATGTAATAATATTGTATGGTGCTTTTATACCTAAAGGAGGTTAAAGATGCAAGAGGTAATTGAAAGAGCCCTTTTCCAAGCAAAGAAGTTAGGTGCAACCTATGCAGATGTGAGGCTCATTGAAAGGGAAGAAGAAGATATAACTGTCTCAAATGGTAAAGTTGAGGGAGTTAAGAAGCGGCTCACAAAAGGATTTGGTGTGCGGGTTATTGTGAATGGTGCGTGGGGATTTTTTTCTTCTTATAATGTAACACCCGAGGAAGGGGAACGTGTTGCAACAGTTGCTGTCGAAATTGCAAAGGCATCAGCGATGACTAAAATTGAAGATGCACGTCTTGCCCCAATTGAAATTTATCAGGATAAGGTTCATGAGCCTATAAAAATTGATCCATTTTCAATTCCACTTAACAAGAAAATAGATTTTATGCTTTCGCTTGATAAATTAATGGAAATGCCTGGAATTGTTGTAAGGTCATCTTTGATGCATTTTTCGAAAGAATTAAAGACTTTTGCATCTTTAGAAGGTGCATTTATTGAGCAGGAGCGTATTGTAAGTGGTGGTGGATTGCAGGCAATTGCAACCGATGGAAGAGAAATACAAACAAGGAGTTATCCAGCATCTTTTGGTGGTGATTATGCTCGGAAGGGATACGAGTTTATTGAGGAAATGAAGTTGGAGGAAAATGCAGAACGTATTGCAAAAGAAGCACTTGCTCTTCTTAAAGCAAAACCTGCCCCAAGTGGAGTTATGGATCTTGTTATTGGGCCTTACCAAATGGCACTGCAACTGCACGAATCTGTGGGGCATCCAACGGAACTCGATAGAGTTCTTGGAGAAGAAGCCTCATTTGCAGGTACATCATTTCTAACACCTGAAAAACTGGGAAATTTCCAATTTGGTTCAAAATACGTTAATATTGTTGCTGATGCAACTTTGGATTATGCCTTAGGAGGGTTTGCCTACGACGATGAAGGGGTTAAAGCAAAGAAAATCTATCTTGTAAAAGAAGGGCTATTTGTAGGATACTTGAATTCTCGTGAAACTGCATTTAGGTTAGGTCTTGAACCAATGGGTGCAATGAGAGCAGATGGATGGAATAGACAGCCAATAATAAGGATGACAAGTATTAATCTTGAGCCAGGTAATTTCACTTTGGAAGAGCTTATTGGAGGTGTTGATAATGGTCTTCTTATTGATGTAAATAAATCTTGGAGTATTGACCAAAAGAGATTAAACTTCCAGTTTGGTACTGAAATTGGTTATGAAATAAAGAATGGAAAGATTCAGGATATGGTGAAGAACCCAAGCTATTCAGGCATAACATATGAATTCTGGAGAAACCTTGATGGTGTTGGAAACGAGAGTTATTACCACGTTTTAGGTTTGCCGAATTGTGGCAAAGGGGAGCCAATGCAAGTTATGGAAGTAAGCCATGGCTCAAGTTATGCAAGGTTTAGAAATGTTAAAGTGGGGGTAAGACATGAATAAGGAGAGAATCTTAGAAATTTTGAATTATGTTGTTAAAAATACACAAGCTGATGAAGTGGAAGCAGTTTTAATGGGTGGAGAAACATATCTAACTGGTTTTGCGAATAACTATATCCATAGAAATGTTGGAGAAGAAAGTTATGAACTTAATGTAAGGGTTGTACTTGGAAAAAAGATTGGTGCATCTTCTACATCAAACTTAAGCGATGAAGCGATAAACGGCGCAATTCTAAATGCAATAAATATTGCGAAACTTCAAAAGGAAAATCCTGATTTTGTAAGTTTACCTAAAAATTACCCTGGTGATAATGAATTTATTTTTGTTTCCGAGATTCCAGATGCCGAAACCCGTGCAAGCATTGTTAAAAAACTTGTTGATGCATCCAAAAAGTATGGTTTTACTTCTTCTGGTAAATTTGAAACTGAAAGATTCCAACTTGCCGTTAAGAATTCGTTGGGTGTTGAAAGGTATATGGAAAGAACCGCTTCAACTTTGAAAAATATTGTGATGACAGACACTTCTTCAGGATTTTCTGAGGTTAGCAAAAAAGATTTTAGAGAAATAGCTATAGATAACGTTCTTGAAGAAAGTCTTGAAGTTGCAAGAATGGCGCAAAATCCTATTGCAATAGAGCCCGGAAAATATGATGTAATACTTTCTCCATATGCGGTTCATGAATTTTTGTCATCTATGAAATACCTTTCTCTGAGCGCAAAGAATGTTGAGGAAGGGACAAGCTTTATGAAGGGTCATTTTGGAGAGAAGATGTTTCCGGATTTAATAACTCTTTTTGATGACGGCAAATCAGATGAAACATTGAAAATGGGTTTTGATTTCGAAGGTGTTCCAAAAAAGAAGGTCTATTTTGTAAAAGAGGGAGTAATAACTGATGTTATTTATGATTCATTTTACGCCTATAAGGAAGGGAAAGAACCTACAGGGCACTCACTTCCTCAACCTAACTCACTTCACGCATATCCAATGAATTTCTTTGTTGGGAGTGGCACTTCTTCTTTAGATGAGATGATTGCTAATGTGGAGCGTGGTTTATATGTGCAGAGATTTTGGTATACAAATCCTATGGAGCCTGTAACTCTTCTCATAACTGGTATGACTCGAGATGGACTTTTCCTCATTGAAAATGGTAAGATTACAAAACCAGTAAAACATATGCGATTTACAGAAAGTGTTCTTAATGCGTTTAAAAATTGCTTGGAAATTTCGAACGTTTCAAAGATAATATATGAAGATGGTGCAGTTACAACTGCTCCTTATATGAGAATAAAGGACTTCAATTTTACAAGTGCAACTGAATTTTAGGAATAGGAGGTAAAAGATGAAAAGAATTGGTATCGTATGTGATGGTGGCGATGCACCAGGCATTAATACCGCAATTCGCGCAATTGCAAGAGCAAGTTTCGAGAAGGAATATGAAGTTTTAGGCTTCATAGACGGATTTCATGGCCTTATTGAAAACGATGTAAAAATTATTACTAAATCTTCTGTTTCAGGAATACTTGCCCTGGGAGGAAGCATTCTTGGCATTTCACGATTTAATCCTTATAGGGATCCAAAGTATGTTGAGGCAATAAGAGAGAACTTCAAAAAGAATTCTTTAACCTTGCTTGTATTTATTGGCGATAGGGATACTGTTACTATTGCAAAGAGGCTTGCAGATGATGGTATTCCATCAATTGTAATTCCAAAAACTATTGATAACGATGTTTATGGAACTGACTATTCTGTTGGATTTGATACGGCAGTTTCTATGATTGCCCAATCTCTTGACAATCTTCACGCAACAGCATCTGCTCACCATAGACTTATGGTTGTTGAAACTATGGGAAGAGAGACTGGATGGCTTGCACTATTCGGCGGCCTTGCAGGTGGTGCAGATTATATTGTAATTCCTGAAGTGCCATTTACTATTGAGGATATTGCAGCACATGTTGACAAGAGGAAAAAAGAAGGAAAGAATTTCTCAATCGTAGTTGTAGCAGAGGGTGTGGTATTACCAGATGAAGATAAGAGTAAATTTGAATTTGACGAATTTGGTCATAAAGTTAACGCAAAGAGAATGGTTGGATACAGGCTTGCATCAAAGCTTGAAGAGCTTACGCATCTTAAATCGAGAGTTATGGTCTTAGGGTATTTACAGAGAGGTGGAATCCCTACAAATACTGATAGGATTCTTGCAACAAGGCTTGGAGTTGAAGCTGTGAATCTTGTTGGGCTTGGAACTTCAAATGTTGTGCTTGGAGTAAAGAACGGTGAAATTATAACAACAGCCTATGAAGATGCTTACGACAAGATCCATACTGCTGATACGAAATATTACGAACTTGCAAGAATATTCTTCTAACCATGCTTGAGGGATCTTTAAGGGATTTTTCGCTTGATGATTTGCTTCAAATGATTTCTCTTGGTGGAAAGACAGGAGAGCTCCACCTTGAGGGGTCTACTCCTTTTGGAAAGAAAAAGGGTATTATATACTTTGAAAATGGAGAAGTTAAGGATGCTGAAACTGAAGAGTCCCGAGGTGAGGTTGCAATTGTTGAACTTCTTAACATTAAGGAAGGCTCTTTTAAGTTTGTACCAAATGATACTTTGCATGTGAAACGCTCCATTACAAAATCTATTCCTGACCTTGTGCTTCTTGCGACGTCAAAACTTGACGAGTGGAATAAAGTTAAATCAAGAGTCGCTTCGGTTGACTCTGTCTTCAAGATGGTAACAGACGAAATACCTGAAGAAATTCATCTATCTCAAACTGATTGGAAGGTTTTGATGCTTCTTCAAAAAGGACTAACTGTAAGAGAGGCAGCCTTAAAACTAAATATGACTGTTTTTGATGTTGCAAAGATTGCCTATGGGCTTTCAGCACTGAAGATTATAAAGGAAGTTGGGCAAAAGAATCCAGAAACGCAAGAAGTTAAAAAGAAAGCGCCTCCAAAAAACTTTATTTTGAGGCTTATTGATCGAATAAGGGGGCTTTGATGAGGCACTATAAAATAGTTGTAACAGGTCCATTTGCTGCAGGAAAAACAACATTTATAAAAACAATAACCGAGATTTCTCCAATTGTAACGGAAGCGCCAACAACTCGTGATGAAGAAGCACAAGTTAAGGACTCAACAACTGTTGCAATGGATTTTGGGCGCATTACTGTTGATGATGATTATGTTCTTCACATCTTCGGGACCCCTGGTCAATTCAGATTTAACTACATGTGGAGTATTCTTTCGAAAGATGCACTTGGTGTAATTCTTCTCGTTGATTCTGGTGATAGAAGTATGATTGAAGAGGCTAAAGATATGCTTAACTTTTTTAGAGTCAAAACGGATGCTCCTATTGTTGTTGCCCTAAATCACTTTAACGAAAAAGAGCATATAAGTGAAGACGAGTTAAAATCAATAATGAATATTCCTGACTCAATTCCTGTTGTTGGATGCGATGCAACAAATAAGGAAAGTGTAAAAAATGTACTTTTGAAATTGCTTGAACTTATACTTGAAAATGATGTTTCGTGAGATCTTACTTAATTTGAAATTTTCCGATTTTTTATATAATATAAACGTAAATTAATTCCCAAAAAGGGAAGGAGGTTGAGGTATGAAAAAGTTATTGGTAGTAATGTTGGCGATGGTGCTTGTTGTATCCCTTTTTGCAGGGTGCAAACCGGCATCGAAGAAGCTTGATCTCTCAGGAAGGAAATTTAAGATTGGTCTTGTAACAGATGTTGGTGGACGTGGCGACAGGTCCTTCAACGATTCTGCTCTCCGTGGACTTGAAACATGGGCAGCAAAGGTGAAGTATGTTGAAGGTGGTGGTTATGAAGCATTGACTGACGAAGAGTACAAGGCAAGTATTCCAGATGATCTTAAGGACAAAAACATTGTTCCTCTTGATGTTGAACCAATCGTACTTGAATCAAAGGCAAAGGAAGATTACATCCCTAACATTCAGACACTTGTTGAACAAAAGCATGTTGATCTTGTTATTGGCGTTGGATTTATGCTTGCAGGTGCAATTGGTGAATCAGCGCAGAAGTATCCTAATACAAAGTTTATGCTTATTGACTCAACCCCAGTTGATGCGAATGGAAATCCAGTAAATCCTCCAAATGTCGTTGGATATCTTTTTAAGGAACAAGAGTGTGGATTCCTTGTTGGAGCAATTGCAGGTTATGCAACAAAAGCAAATAAGGTTGGTTACATTGGTGGAAAGTCAATTCCTCCTGTTTTAAGGTATGAAGCAGGGTTTAGAGCAGGTGTAAAAACTACCAATCCAAATGCAGAGGTTATAGGGCAATATACAGACTCATTTACAGATGCAGCCCTTGGAAAGAGTGCAGCACAATCGCAGATGGCACTTGGCGCTGATGTTCTCTTCCATGCAGCAGGTGCAACCGGAAACGGAATGTTCCAGGCAATTTGTGAAAAAGGTGCTCCTTATTGGGGAATTGGTGTAGATGTTGATATGGGGCTTGATCCAAACCCTTTGCCCAGATAGAACTCTTACATCTGCACTAAAACATGTTGATTATGCAACATACGAAGCAATTAAGTCAATTGTCGATGGCACATTCAAGGGTGGAGTGGTAGTTCTTTCCCTTAAGGACGGCGGTGTTGGTTATGCACCGGACCATGTTAAGGACGTTCTTTCTGCTGATCAAATTGCAAAGATTGAGAATCTAAGGAAGATGATAATTGACGGTAAGTTTACCGTTCCAGAAGATCCTAACGCTGTGAAAAGTTGGACTCCTCCAACAGGATTTTAGTATCTTAAAGTAAGTATTATGGGCAGGTTTGTCATTTGCCTGCCCTCATTTTTTATATATGGAGGCTAAATGTGGAGGCACTAAGGGTAGAGAATATTGTTAAGCGTTTTCCAAATGTACTTGCAAATGATAATGTGAGCCTATCAATTGAAAAAGGTGAGATTTTTGCAATTGTTGGTGAAAATGGCGCTGGTAAATCAACTTTAATGAAGATTGTCTACGGATTATACCTTCCAGATTCAGGAAGTATCTATGTATTTGGTAAAAAGGCAAATATTAAAGACTCAAGAGATGCAATAAGTCTAAGGATAGGTATGGTTCATCAGGAATTTATGCTTATCCCGAAATTTACAGTAACAGAAAACGTTGTTTTAGGGGATGAACCGAGAAAATATGGTTTTGTGTTTGATTACAATGGAGCAGTAAAAGAGGTTAAGGAACTTTCTGAACGTTTTGCGCTTGTTGTTGATCCAACTGAGAAAGTAGAAAACCTTCCCGTTGGAATTCAACAGAGAGTTGAAATTCTGAAAATTTTAAGACGTGGTGCAGAAATTCTCATTTTTGACGAGCCTACTGCAGTTTTAACGCCAGAAGAGACAGAAGAACTTTTCAAGACATTAAGAAAGTTAAAGGAATCGGGAAAAACTATCATTTTTATATCGCATAAATTAAATGAGGTAATGGAAATTGCAGATAGAATTGCAGTAATGCGAAGGGGGAGAGTCCAGGGTGTTGTAAAGAAAGAGAATACAAACGAAAAGGAACTTGCAAGGATGATGGTTGGACGTGAGGTTGTTCTTGAAATAGAAAGAGTCCCTGCAAAGCCAGGAAATGTTGTGTTTGAGGTTAAAGAGCTTACAGTTAAAAATCCAAGAGGAGTAATCGGTTTGAAAGATGTGAGTTTCAAAGTTAATGAAGGTGAAATTGTAGCAATCGCAGGTGTCGAGGGAAACGGACAAGCAGAACTTGTAAATACAATTCTTGGATTTTATAAACCCCTTAAGGGTTCCATAAGCATTAATGGAGAAGAGATGAAGCTTGTAACTCCGTATGAAGTAAGGAAAAAAGGTTTAGCATACATAACAGAAGATAGAAAAAGGAGAGGTCTAATCTTGCAGTACCGTGCAAGAGAAAACATAATTTTAGGTAGTCACACTCTATATCCTTTCTCAAATAAAGGTATCTTAAACGATACAGCAATTGATGAATATACCACAAGAAAACTTCAAGAGTTTGATGTGCGTCCTCCTGAACCTTATATGAAGGCTCAAAACTTTTCTGGAGGAAACCAGCAAAAAATTATTTTGGCAAGAGAACTTTCAATGAAGCATAAGTTTTTACTTGCATCTCAACCAACACGCGGACTTGATGTTGGTGCAATGGAGTTCGTTTATAGATGGCTCATCGAGGAAAAGAAAAGGGGAATTGGCATACTTTTGATATCTTTGGAATTATCAGAGGTTATGGGTCTTGCTGATAGGATTCTTGTTCTATTCAAAGGCGAAATTGTCGGTGAAACAACCCCAGAAGAGACTACTGAAGAAGAACTTGGTGAAATGATGCTTGGACTTAAAAGGAAGGTGCTCCAATGAAAGAGGTTTTTCAAAGAGTTTTTATTCACAGACGTGAAGAAAACTGGTGGATGAATATACTTGTTCCAATTACTTCCATTATTATTGCTCTCATTGTTGGTGCTATTTTTATTGCATCCACTGGGCGTGATCCAATTCTTGCATATAAATTGATGTTTGGTGCATCTGGTCTTATTCCCGGTCCATATTTTAAGACCCCCTTTGCTGAAATGTTACTTTACACTGCACTTTTTGTTTCAACAGGACTTGCCTTTGCACTTCCAGCTCGAGCAGGGCTTTTCTCAATTGGCGCAGAGGGACAGTTTATAGTTGGAGCAATTACAGCGGCATTTTTTGGCTACTGGAAACCCCTTTATAATTTACCATCTATAATTCACATTCCAATAATTCTTGTTATGGTAATGATTGCAGGTGGTATCTGGGGGCTTATTGCAGGTTATATTAAGGCAAAGAAGGGTATAAACGAAACCATTGTAACTATTATGCTAAACTGGATTGCTTTTCATCTTATTGAGGGTTGGCTTGTTACAGGTCCTATGGCCGCTGATGTTGCAACAAATGTTTCAGGGACACCATATGTTTCTCCTTCCGCAAGACTTCCCATAATTTTATCTGGCACAAGGCTCAATATTAGCATCCTTATTATGCTTTTTGTAATATATCTTTCATGGTTTTTACTCTATAGAACAGTGTTTGGATACGAAATAAGGGCTATGGGATACACGGCCATAACGAATATGGAAGCACCAAAGATTGGCGGTATTAACACGGAAAGAAGGATTATGCAAATCATGTTTATGGGGGGAGCAATTGCCGCATTAGGTGGTTCTTTTGATGTTTTAGGCTCTTCGGGTCAATTCCCTCCTGTTTTTGGGGGGGGTTACGGCTTTGATGGAATTGCAGTTGCTCTTATTGGTGGAAATGAACCTGTTGGTATTTTGTTTTCTTCTATACTCATAGGTGCTCTCAGAACTGGTGCAACAGCTGTGCAACTTGCTCGAATCCCTAAAACATTCCCGACAATCATTGAAGGTTTAATTGTTGCATTTATCGCACTTGAAGAACTCATAAGATTCCTATTAACAAAGCTTCTTATAAGGAAAAAGGAAGGTGTAGCATGAATTGGATTTTTTTAATTAATCAATCTTTTGCACAGATGCTTGAATTTGCTGCGCCAATTTTGTTTGCAGCATTGGGTGGAGTTGTTTCAGAAAATGCAGGTGTAGTAAATATTGCTTTAGAAGGAATCATGCGATTTGCAGCATTCTTTGGTGTTTGGGGTGCGTTTGTCTCAAGGAGTCCATGGGTTGGATTACTTTGGGGAATTGGAATTGGTGCATTACTTGGTGCTTTCCATGCATACATTACGGTAAAATGGGCAGGTGATCAAATTGTGTCTGGTGTTGCAATAAACGTTGTTGCGGCAGGCGGTATCAGATATTTCCTTGAATGGATTTTCAAGACTACTGGTTATTCACCAACTGTTCCATATTTTGGCGACCCTAAATACCTTATAAACCTCAAGTTTCTTGAAAATATTCCAATCTTTGGTGCATTTGCCCATCTTCACATATTTATTTGGCTTTCTCTTATCCTTGTTTTTGCATTGCATTTCCTTCTTTACCATACAGTTTTGGGTTTGAGGATTCGTTCTGTAGGTGAATATCCCCTTGCAGCAGAAACACTGGGTGTTAATGTTATGAGAATAAAGTGGTTTGCAGTTATTCTAGGGAGTATAATTGCAGCACTTGGTGGTGTTGCCCTATCGCTTGGGACAATGTCATCATTTGTTGAGACAGGAATGGCAGCAGGTAAGGGATTCATTGGACTTGCAGCAATGATTTTTGGTAAATGGACTCCAATTGGTGCAATGTGGGCAACTTTTCTTTTTGCTTCTGCACAGGTTTTACAATTTTTACTACAGGCAGTTGCAAAGGGAATTGCAGCAAAAATACCGGTTGGGTTCTACCTTGCGCTACCATACATTCTTACAATAGGTGCCTTAATTGGTGTTGTTGGAAAGGCAGTTGCACCTGCAGCAGACGGTGTTCCTTACAAGAAAGAAAGTTAGCACTTGTTAGGCTCTTCGTAACATTTAATTCTAAAAAAGGCGAAGAGCCTATTTTTATAAATTTACTTATCCATTTTTTGCATGGCATCTTTTTCTGGGCCTTCTTTTAGATACTTCTCTGGATCTTGTTTAAATTTCTCTAAACAATGAGCACTGCAGAAATAGTAAGTTTTCCCTTTGTATTCAAAGGTTCCGAAGGCTTTTTCCTCTTTTACAATCATTCCGCAAACTGGATCTAAGTGCTTCATAACACCCTCCTAAAATTTAAGACTATTTAATCTTAAAGAGTTTGTTATTACGTTTATAGAACTCAAGGCCATTGCAATTTCTGCAATAACGGGGTGTAACAACCCTAAACTAGCAATAGGTATAGCTATGATGTTATAAAATAACGCCCAAAATAGATTCTGCTTTATCTTTGCAAAGATTTGTTTTGATAGTATTATTGCTTTGACAACGTTTTCTATATTTCCTTTTACAAGTATTATATCTCCTGACTCAATCGCAATATCTGTTCCAGTACCCATTGCTATTCCAACATTGGCTTGTTTTAATGCAGGTGCATCATTTACTCCGTCTCCTACAAATACAACAATCTTACCAAGATTTTCCGCTTTTTTGACAATTTCAAGTTTATCTTTGGGATGAACTTCGGCATAGAAGTTTTCTATTCCAGGTTCCTTAGCAACTTTTGAAGCTGCAATTTTATTATCCCCTGTTATCATAATAATTTCGAATCCCATTTCTTTAAGTTTATTTAATGTTGATTTTGCAGTTTCTTTGATGGTATCTTCAATTCCAAAAATTCCTACAATTTCATTTTCTTTAAATAACCCTATTACAGTTTCTCCTTTTTGTTCAAAGGTTTTGAGAGCGCTTAATATATTTTTATCGGCAATTTCGCTACTTGAAACTTTTTTTGCAGTAAATGTTGTGCCATTAATTTTTGCGGAAACACCCAAACCACTTATTTCCTTAAAGTCTTCTACTTGGTATTGTTTTTTAGTTTTGACTTCTTGGAATGCCTTTGCAACTGGATGATTAGAGAATCTTTCAATTGCGGCAATTATGTCCTCACATTCTTCATCCAATTTAAACATATGAGAGATTTTAGGTTTTCCATATGTTAAAGTACCTGTTTTGTCAAATATGATTGTATTTACATCCTTCATCTTTTGGATGGCTTCGCCATTTCTAATTAAGATTCCATTTTTTGCTCCAATACCACTACCAACCATAAGAGCAATAGGAGTTGCAAGTCCAAGAGCGCAAGGGCATGCAATCACAAGTGTTGCAACCGAGGCAAAAATTGCAGCACTCAATTTATTGAGCCCAGGATTTATCCATGGAAATATATGCGAAAAACTCATCGATATCTGCTTTAGGGTTTGAGGAATTATAAACCAGATTACAAATGTAAATATCGCTATTGCAACAACAGCTGGCACAAAAAATGCAACAATTTTATCAGCAAATGCTTGTATTGGAATTTTGCTTCCTTGAGCTAGGGATATAAGCTTTGCCAAAAATGTATCATTTCCAACTTTAGTTACTTTTACTTTAATAAATCCATTTTCGTTAATTGTTCCACCTATTACTTCGTCACCGGGTTTTTTATCCACAGGTAAGTACTCTCCTGTTACCATTGATTCATCAACTGAAGTATTTCCTTCAATAATGATTCCATCAGTAGGTATCTTTTCAAATGGTCTTATCACCATTACATCGTCAACATCTAATTCGTTAATATTAGTTTCAACCTCCATGCCATCGACGATAATGCGTGCTTTTTGGGGACTAATGTCAAGGAGACCTTTTATTGCCTTAGAAGCATTCCCTTTGGCCAGTTCCTCCAAATATTTGCCAAGCAGATGGAAAAACATTATCATTGCTCCTACATATGAGAAATCAGCAATGTTAAGGCCAAAAGTTTTTAATATACCAGTAAGAAATGATGCTACAGTACCGAGGAAAATTAAAAGATCCATATTTGTAGCTCCGTGTATAAGACCCTTGAGAGCTCTTTTTTGTACTTCAAATCCTATGCCAAAAATCATAATTCCCGAAAGAATCAAATTGATATATGTGAATGATGAAAACTTTAGGATGTTCGTCATATCTAAAATCATTAAAACTACTATGGGAATAATCGTTATAGTAGCTACGATTATCCTTGTCTTTGATCTATTAAAATCTGAATTTTGTTGGTCAATTTCCTCGTTTAATGAATAGCCGATTCTTTCCACATTTTTGAGAACTTCTTCAAATTTTGTTTTTGTGGGGTCGTATATGATGGTTGCTTTATTTGTTGCAATATTTACATTCACATCAATAATTCCGTCGGATTTTTCAATAGCTTTTTTGACGTTCACGGCACATGAGGCACAATGCATGCCTTTAACATCAAGAGTTTTAGTCTTTATCATTTTAATCCTTCCCCTTCGATAGATATTCAATTATAGTTTCGAGTTCCTTTATCTTTTCGTCTAAATTTCCGTCTTTTGTTGCATTTTTAACACATGTTTCCATATGCCTTTTTAAAATTTCTAAGTTTGCCTTTTTTAAAATTGAAATGAGGGCAAGGATTTGTTTTGATATATCAATACAATATCTATCTTCTTCTATCATCTTTTCAATTCCTGAAAGGTGTCCCTTAGCAATTTTTATGAGTTTTAAGGTGTCTTTATGCTTAGGTGTTAAAGAAATAATGTTGTCTTCAGTTTTTGTATCGCAAATGTGCTTATTTTTCATATCCTTGCCCTCCTTGTGATTAATCTAATAATTCTCTTTTCTTCTTTTCGAATTCCTCTTCGGTAATTTTTCCTTCTGCATAGAGTCTTTTCAAAATCTGCAGAGCTTCGTCGTCATGATAGTAACAGGTGTGCCTGTGTCTTCTTAAGCCAAACAAGGTTCCTCTTACAAGAAGAATTATAAGTGCAATAAAGAAAACCCATACAAGAATCATAAAAATTATGCCGAATCCACCGAAGAATGCTGGGTAACCCCAATAAGGGTTTCCAAACCAAAACCAATGCATCATTTCTATCGCCTCCTCTTCCACCCCTATAGGGGGGGGATCTACATATATTATAATACAATTTACAAAATACGCAATATTAAAATTTTTTAAAAAGGATAAAAAATTAAACAAGCTTGTCTAAAAAGAATTCGTTTGTTAATTTTGTAGTGAAAACTATTTAATAGCCTATTTAATGTACGATGCCATCTGGAAGACTGGTAAGTAAAGTCCTATGAGAGTTCCTCCGATTAAGCCACCAACGCCAACCATCATTATCGGGTTAATAAGTGCAGAGATATTATTAATAAGATAATTAACTTCTTCGTTATAGAATTCTGCAACTTTTCTCAACATTTTGTCAAGGCTTCCACTTTCTTCACCAATTGCAGTCATATCATAAACCATTGGAGTAAACATTCCACTTTTTTCAAGTGCAGAAGATAATGCTTCTCCCTTTTTTATTGCATCAATGATTCCATCAATTTTTTCTGCAATGATCACATTATCTATAACGCCTCTTACTGTTTGCAAACAGTCAATAATAGGAATACCAGCAGAGAAAAGTGTTGCAAGCGTATCTGAAAATCTTGCCATTGAAGACTTTAAAGTTAATTCAGAAATTAAAGGTAATTTAAGTTTTAACGCATCGACTGTCCTTCTCCCCTCAGGGGTTTTTACCCATCTTCTAAATGCAATTATTGCGATGACTATGATAGCGACAATTACCCAAATATAATGGATAAGGAAATTAGCAAAAGCAAAAATCATCTTTGTAATTGCAGGAAGTGGTGCACCTAATTCCGTAAGAAATCCTTCAAATGTGGGTATTACAAAAATAAATAGTCCTACTACTATAAGAATTGCAAAGCCCAGTACAGCGACAGGATAGGTCATTGCACCCCTTATTTTGTTTCTTGTTTCGTAGTCCCTTTGTAAGAAAGTACTCATTGTAATAAGCGCTTGTCCTAAATTACCTGAGGTTTCACCTGCTTGTACCATGCTTATATAGAGCGGAGAGAAAACTTGTGGAAATTTTTTCAACGCCATTGAAAGTTGGTTTCCTTTTTTAACTTCTTCACTTAAATCTTTTATAATTTGTACCAATTTTGGGTTTGATGTCTGTTTTTCTAAGACTGCAAGCGCTCTTGAGATTGAAAGTCCTGCATTAAGCATAGTACCGAACTGGTTTGTAAAAATGGAAAGATCTCTTACGCTTACTCCTTGAAAGGGTGAAAGAAAGCCTCCTTCAGTTCTTTTTCCACCTAAAGATAAACTTCTTAGTTCTTTTATGTATATAATACGATATCCTTTGCTTCTCAAAGTTTCTGCAACATCTTGAACACTATTTCCCTCTAAGCGCCCAATTAATGCACCACCTGATGCTGTAATTACTTTGTACTCAAATTGTGGCATACTGTATCATCACCTTTCCATTAAGTGAATAAAGTTTTCTTTATTAAATGCGTATCTTAAGCCATCTTCGTAGGTTATATCACCTCTTAACACAAGTTCCTTAAGCGATTGTTCCATTGTTTGCATGCCAACATTTGATGAAGTTTGGATAATTGATGGAATCATATGTGTTTTGCCTTCCCTTATCAGGTTTCTTACCGCAGGTGTTGCAATTAGAACTTCTGTTGCAAGGACAAGTCCTTTTTTGTCTTTTCTCTGAACGAGTTGCTGCGAGAATACTGCAAGAAGAACTGATGAAAGCTGCATCTTTACCTGTTCCTGTTGGTGGGGTGGAAAAACGTCAACAATTCTATCAACAGATTGCGATGCTGAATTTGTGTGTAAGGTTGCAAAAACCAAATGTCCTGTTTCTGCTGCAGTTAAAGCTGTTGCAATAGTATCAAGATCTCTCATTTCTCCCACAAGGATAACATCAGGATCTTCACGAAGCGCTGCACGCAGTGCCGACGGAAACGACAATGTATCAGTACCTAATTCTCTCTGCACGACTACTGATCTTTTGTGTCTGAAAAGATATTCTATTGGATCTTCGATTGTAACAATATGTTTTGAGTGTTTCGTGTTTATCTCGTCAATCATTGCTGCAAGTGTTGTTGACTTTCCGTGTCCTGTTGGTCCTGTTACAAGCACAAAACCTCTCTCTTCTTCAATTATTTGGTGAGCAATCTTTGGGACTCCAAGAGAATCAAGAGGCGGTATATCAAAAGGTATTCTTCTAAATGCAGCAGATACTGTTCCTCTTTGCATAAATACATTAACCCTAAATCGTGCAAGACCTTTAAGTCCATAAGAAAAGTCATACTCAAGTTTTTCTTTAAATAGTTCTTTTTGCTTATCTGTCATTATTGAATACATCATTTCCGCAGTATCTTCAGGTGTAAGCGGATCTGCTTCAAGATACACAAGCTCTTTGTTTATCCTTAAGACAGGAGGTAAACCAACTGTTAAATGCACATCTGATGCTTTATGTTCTGCTGCAAGTGTTAAAATCTCATTAATACTTATCATTCTGCAACCTCCAAAGTTGAGACAACTCTCATAACCTCTTCAAGTGTTGTAATGCCTTCAGCTGCCTTCATTAAGGCATCATCAAGAAGTGTCTTCATACCCAATCTTTTCGCTTCTGCAAGGATTTCCTTAGATGATGCTCTCTTAAGAATAAGTCTTTGAATCTCAGGTGTTATTGGTAAAATTTCAGAAATTGAAATTCTTCCTTTGTAGCCAGTATTGTTGCAAAAATCGCAACCTGTTCCTTTATAGAAATTAACTCCTTCGTGAACCTCAAAGCCAAGATGCTCAAGCACATCTTTTGATGGAATAAAAGATTCTTTGCACTTAGGACATATCTTTCTTACAAGACGCTGCGCCGTTGCACCAATCAAAGATGAAGCAACCAAAAATGGTTCTATACCCATATCAATAAGACGCGTTGGAATTGATGCTGAATCATTTGTGTGTATCGTTGATAGAACTAAGTGTCCTGTTAGTGCGGCTTCAATTGCTATTTGTGCTGTTTCTTTATCACGAATTTCTCCTATAAGAATGATGTTTGGGTCCTGACGTAAAATTGAACGAAGAGCGTTTGCAAAAGTGAGACCTGCCTTTTCGTTTACCTGAACTTGGTTTATTCCTTTTAATTGGTATTCAACTGGGTCTTCAACTGTTATTATATTTTTTGTGGGTGTATTTAATCGGTTAAGGATTGAATAAAGTGTCGTTGTTTTTCCCGATCCTGTAGGACCCGAAATAAGAATCATGCCATAAGGTTGGGTAATAATTTTTTCAAATTTTTTAAGATTCTCCTCTGAAAATCCCAGCTGTTCAAGTGGTTTAATTGCAGATGTTTTATCAAGGATACGCAAAACAATCTTTTCCCCAAAGATTGAAGGAAGTGATGAGACACGAAAATCAACAGGTCGTCCTTCAAACTTAAGTGAAATACGTCCATCCTGTGGGATTCTACGTTCTGCGATGTCCATGTTTGAGATGATCTTAAATCTTGCAATAACTCCTGCTTGAATCTTCTTTGGGAGTCTTTGCTTTTCGTGTAAAATGCCGTCAATTCTATAACGCACCCTTACAGAATCTTCCATTGGCTCTACGTGAATATCTGATGCACCTTCAACAATTGCCTGAGATATGATACTATTAACAAGCCTTACAACAGGTGCGTCTTCACCGAGCATTCTTAATCGTGAAAGGTCGTTTTCCTCAACAGTTTCAACAACTTCAACATCTGTAAATTCCTCTTCTGCCTTTTTGACTACGTTTTCAAGTTCATAGTACTTTTCTATTGTTTGAATTATTGCACTTTTTGGTGTTACATAGAATTTAACATTTGTTCCATAAACTGCTCTCACATAATCAACTGTATCAATATTTGTGGGATCTGATATTGCAACATGGTATACTGGTCCCTCTTTTTTGAATACAAAAAAACCAAAGGATTTTGCCTTTTCAGGGTCTGTATATTTAAGGACTTCTTTCTCAACTGGATATTTTGTAAGATCAACAAAATCAAATCCCCACTGCTCAGCAAGAAGTTGAGCTTGCTGCACTTCATCGATAACGCCGTTATCCATTAAGATCTTAAGAAGGGGCTCTTTTGTGACATTTTGGACAGAAAGATATTTTTCAAGTGTCTCACGATTTATAATTCCTTTTTTTATGAGTATTTCACCTATTTTTTCTCCTCCTTGCGAGATCATCTCTCTTCACCTCTTATATCTATAATTTTTCCTTCAGAGGGCAAAATCTCTAAGAGTAGTTTTGCATCTTTGTAATCCCCCATTTTGAGAAGTTCAGTAAGTGCCTTCCTTGCACTGATTACATCACCTAAATTCTTCTTCATAACTGCATATCGGTAGAGTAATTCTTTTTTAACTTCAGGTATTCCGTCTTCGCTTAAACCTAATTCGAGCTGTTTTAAAGCAAAGTTGTGAAGCATTGTCCTTTCAAAGCAAATACTTAACATAAGCCTCATTAGAGGTTTATTCCTATTAGATCTAATTACAAACTGGAAGTAGGCAATTGATTCTTCGTATCTTTCAGTAAAGAAATAAAGGAATCCTATTATGAAGTGATATGTTGGGTCAAATGGATTTTTGTTCTTTAAATTGTTATATTTTTCAACGACGGGTTCGATTATGTTTGCATAAGAGGCACTTGGTGGGAATTTTTCAAGGAAAGATAGAATCTCTTTTTCATCTCCCTTTTCCACAGCGTAGATGAATGTTTTAGCAAGGGCGTTTGCATTCAATGGGTCTTTTTTGAGGATTTCAAGGTTAATTTCATATGAGGCATTAGAGAGACCTGCAATTTCAAAATAATTTGCAAGTTTTATAAGTGTGTCTATGTCAAAGTCTTTAAACCTTTCCTTTAAGCTATCGTAAACGAGTTCCGCATATTGCACTGCATTATGAGAAATGATTTTGTCTACCATTAAAAGCACAACATCATTCTTACCAATGCGTTTTGCAAGTTCAAGATGTTTTGCATAATAAAGGGGCTTATTTATATTAAGATCTATTATCACATTAGATAATTCAAAGGCCTTCAACGGGTCGTTTTCAAGTTCAATGTATTCATATATAGATTGAGCAATAATTTCCGCCTCTTCTGGAAGTTTCAAATCCTTTAAAATTTTTGCGCCTTTAAGATAATCATCAAGGGAAAGCTTATGCACGGAGTGTGCTTTTATAAGCCACTTAATGCTTTCAATTTTGTCGTTTGATAGGCTATAAAGTTCATAAGTTCTGTGGAGGTATTTAAATTTTATAAATTCGTCAATCTTTTTTGAGCTGATGAATTTTGATACCTTGGAAAGGATACTTAAGTTATCTTTTACATAATCAAAGAAATCCTCAAGATTTCTGCTAAGCTTTTCGTCGCTAAATTGTTTAAGTATTTCAAACGCATCATTTATATTTCCAAGTTCGATGTATGTATTGAAAATACGGTTTAAGATGTTTTCGTCTTGTGGAATAAGTTCCTTTAAAGAAAGCAAGGCTTCAAGTCTTGCTTTGGGATCAATACTATTTGAAGCGCTCCTTAAATAGAATATTGCTTCTTTTGTGCGTCCTTTATCAAGGAGGATTTTTGAAATTTTCTTTGCAACAGAAACATTTGTTGGGTCAATGAGGAGTATTTTTTCGTAGATCTCAATTGCTGTGTCTATGTCCTTACCTTCGAAGTCAAGCGCAAGTGTCTCAAGGATTTTTACGCCTTCCTTAATATTTCCATGCTCAATGTGAGTAAGTGCCTCAATATACTCGGGTATATTTTCAAGATTTATCCTCTGAGGCTTTGATATTGTGGTTTTTTCAGAAATTACTTCACTTTTTGTGATTTCAGGTTTTTGGTCTTCTTTTCTTTCTTCCGTCTTTTCTTCAATTACTAATTTCTCATTCAAATCCTTGATTTTATCTTCTGTTAATTCTTCTTTAATATTTTCTTTTATAGATTCTTTAACAGGAGTTTGTGCAACTTTATTGAAAGTTTCATTAGTTGCAATTGTAGGTTTTTCTTCAAAAGCACGCTCTTCTAACTTTTCTTCCTTTCTCAATATTTTTTGCTCAACATTTTCGTTATTTCTATTTAAAGCTCTTAGCATACGCTCAATTTCATCAATTTTCTTCTTTGCATATTCATTGTCAGGATCCAATACTGACAGAGCCTTAAAGTATTCAAGAGCTTTTTCAAAATCAGAACTATTGTAAAGGATATCACCTGCAAGTTTAATGAGTTCTTTGTCTTTTTCTTTTTGAAGTACTCTATCTATTAGTTTTAATGCGTTTGGATAGTGTCCTATGGAAGTATAAATTTTTATAATCTCTCTCATTTGGTTTGTGTTGAGTTTGTATCTTAAGTCGATCATTTTTAGAAGTTGCACTGCCTCTGAAGTTTTAGAAAGGTCAATTTTAAGTCTTGCAAGTTCTATGGAGTTTTCAATTACCTTATCTACTTCGTTTATTTCGATATATAGCGCTATGATTTTTTCCAAAGCAAGTTCAAGACAGTCTTTTTTGTCGATTTTATTTTCGTGAAGAAGTTCAATTAGGGTTTTTAAAATGAGAATTGCATCATCAAAATTTCCTAAATCTTCGTAGTTTGAGGAGTTTTTAATGGCATAATCGCAGGCTCCCTTTGTGTCCCCCTTTTGGATTAAATTTTGTAAATCTCTTCTAAAATCCTTCTTTCCAAATAATGCGCTCATTTTGGTCTCCCTTTAGATACATTATAGATTAATTTTATTCAAATGCAATATGTAGAAAAAATGAAAATTTAAAAATCTGGTATAATTCATAATGAGTGGGGCAGTAGTTCAGTGGTAGAACGCATCCTTCGCACGGATGAGGCCGGGGGTTCAAGTCCCCTCTGCTCCACCATTTTTTAATTTTATCGTGAAACCTTATTTCTTAGCGTGCCAACTTTTTCAATTTTTACAATTACCTCATCGCCTTTTTGAATTGGTAAAATTCCTGGGACTGTTCCTGTTGAAATTACATCACCAGGATTCAATGTAAAGTATTTTGAAATATAGGCGATCGTCTCATCAATTTTAAAGATCATATCTTTTGTGTTCCCTTTTTGCTTTAAAACACCGTTTATGTAGAGTTCAATCTCAAGATTATGGGGATCTTTAATTTCGTCTTTTGTAACAATATAAGGTCCAATTGATAGGGAAGTTTCAAAGTTCTTTGATCTAAACCAAGGTAAGCCTTTTTTCATATCTTTAAATTCGATATCTCTTTCGGTTATGTCGTTTACGATTGTATAACCAAAAACACAATCAAACGCTTCTTTAGGTTTAATGTCCTTACACTCTTTTCCTATGACAACGGCAAGTTCTGGCTCTGGGTCTATGCGGGTTGCCCATTTTGGATACATGATTATATCTCCATCAGTAATGGATAGTGTTGCAAATTTTCCAAAAAGAATTGGTTCTTGAGGAATATCTCCTCCTGTTTCTTTTGCATGTTCCACATAATTTTTACCAAGACAAACAACCATTGCTGATTTATCAATTGGTGGATAGTATTTTTTCACATTGACCTTGAAAAGTTCATAAAATTGATCCTTAAATGTCTTTTTGCCCCAAGTAATCATCTTCTTTATATCCTCAGAGTTTTCAATTGCAGATGACACCGAATCAACATATGGAGCTTCTCTTTCACCAATGTGTTCCATTGCTTCACCAAGTTTTCCAATATCTATCTTGTTTCCGTTTTCCTCTATGCCTACATTTAAGAAGCCATCTTTTTCAAAGACAAATAGTCTCATTTGTTTCCTCCTCTATATTTAGTTGTTTTTTATTATACTCCTTTTTGATGTAGGGTTAAAACTTTTTGGGGTTTATATAAGATTAAGGAAAATCTAATTTGTAATTTTTTAGTGTTAGATCTTTACCTCTAAAAGAAACCGCATTAAACCGTAGAGTCCGCATAAATGCTAATGTGAAACCGTGCATTTTAAGGCGTTTTTAGGGGGTATTTTTAAATTTAATGAACCTTTTACCCTTTTAGCAAAATTTTGTTCGTCTAAAACGATTTAAATGCTATGTTTTTATTGTCTTCAGAACTTACTTTAAAGGGTGTAATAATTTATCCAAATGTTTGCATGGGTTTATCAGTATCTTTCCTCAAAAGTCTTTTATAAACTTTGTTTATGTCCTGAATGAGTTTTTCTTTTTTGTAGCCGAAGATCTCTCCATCCTTATAAACGATTTTTCCATTTATCATAACCATTTTTATGTCTAATTCACTTACCGAGTATAAAAAGTTAGCAAATATGTTTATTGGAGGATTTAGTCTTGGAGAGTATTTATCTAAAAAGACAAGATCAGCTAAATAACCTTCTTTTATTTTTGAAATTGGTTTCTTCAAAAATTTTTCTCCGTTAGAGAAGAGTTTTAAAATATCACCAATCTTTGAAGTGGTTGGATTCAAATCAGCAATTTTTCCAAGAAGGGCAGACAATCTTGCAACTTCTAAGATAGAGTAGTTTGAGTTTGATGCTGCTCCATCTGTTGCAAAGGATACATTAATGCCTTTTTCAACTGCTCTGTTAATGAAGTTGTTCACCCATGCAAATTTAAGGTATGTTTTTGCTGCATGAGAAATATTGCCGTCTCTTCCTTTAATGAGATCAAGATCCGAGTTTGTTGCATAGTATGCGTGCGCTAAAATGGTATTTTCATCCAATAAACCAATGGAATCAATAAACTCAATCGGAGTCATTCCATATTCTTTCAAAGATTTTTCAATTTGAGAAGGCTCTTCTGAAATATGGAGGTGCACCTTTAAACCCGTGTTTTGCTTAATTTTAGAAATATTCTCAAGGAATTCTTTTGGGCATACATATGGGGAATGTGGTCCAAGACTTATGGTAATTAGATCGTCTGTCCCATTATATTTTTCAATAAAATCCATTGCATCTTTAAAATTTTTGTCTTTAGTTTCCCCTATTCCAAACATTGTATATGAGAGATCTCCTCGCATTCCCAACTCTTTGTAAGCGGTGAACGCCTCGTGCATATTGAAGTAGTGATCAAAAACCGTTGTGATACCCGATGATATCATTTCAACTGCACCAAGAAGTGTTCCGAGGTAAACATCGCCTTTTTGAATATTTTGTTCATAAATCCATATGTACTTGTTAAACCAGTCTGAAGATGTTACATCTTCTGCGCTTCCTCTTAATAGCGCCATTGCGGTGTGTGCATGAGTATTTACAAGTCCCGGTATTATATAAAAAGATGAGCCATCTATTGTTTCAGTATCGAATTCGTCAATTTTGCCGATTTTTTCTATTTTATTTTTAGCAATCTTTAGGTCAACATTTTCTTTTAGAGTTAATGTATCAAAATTAATTATGGTAGTGTTTTTTATAATCATCTATTCACCGTAATTCAAGCAGGTTGAGAATGTGTCCCATGGATTTGGGAGGTTATCGCATGTAAGATAGTAGTTTACAATGTTTTTATTTTTCAAGAGCGTTTCTAAATCGTTAATTTCCCTCGAATCTACTCCATATATAAGGGCAACAAGTTTATTAGAGTATATTTTCAAAGAGTCATACACTTCAAATGTTCTAAACTCGTTGGGATTCCCTTCAAAAACAACTGCATAATCACAATAGTTAATAAGAGCAGGATCAAAATTTGTTCCAGGATTAATTATTACTGTCCCTTTATATTTTGATTTTATATAGGTATAAAGCTCTTTATAATAGTTAACAAACTCATCTGTATCTTGCGTTTCGTCAAGGAATATTCCTTTTATTTTCTTGTAATAACTAAACCAATTGTCAATATCGCTTTTTACCTCATTTAGATTCCTTTCCCCATAGCTTGTATATACATATCCAAGAGGTTTTTTACCTTTTAAAAGTAATCTTCTAATGATTGTTGTATAAAAATCCAATTTTCCGTTTCCTGGTCCATCATCAACATTAAGTATTGCAAATGTATCATAACCTCTCTTGTTGAAATTTATTAACTTATTGAATTCACTTCCACTTTCTCCATAATAAGCAGGGACAAGAATTATATTTTTGGGCTTAATTAATATTGAATTTGCGATTGAGAATAGCAATGGAATGATTATAAACAGAGGAATAATATTCTTTTTAATCGTTTTCATTTTTTACCTCCATAGTATTTCTCAGCTTAAGGAATTATACACAAATTCTATCAAATCCAAAGTTTGGCTATTTTTTATCACTTTAAAAAGTTTTAATGCTTTCAAGAAAATTTAATGCTTTCAAGAAAAATTTGCAAGGCTTTTTAATTATTTTTGTCTTTGTATTTTGTGATGTAGTTTGAAAATTCTCAATTTAAGCAATTTTACTGTGTTAGGCATAAATACCCTATCTATAATATTTTGGGGAAAAATATTACGGAATTGATAGATCTGTTTCTATGCAATAAGAAGTTATTCAATTATTTTTTAATCTTGCTAAAAGATCCACATAGCTCCTTTATCCCAAATAGGATTTCCACTTAAATTAAATTTGTGGCAAAAAGTTATATACCTTGTTCTCCAACAATTTTTCATTAAAGATATTACGATTACTTCTCCTATATCATCAGCTACAACTTGATTAGAAGACGGATAAAAAGTAGTTTATATGAAGAAACTAAAATTCCATGGCTTTCTCATAACTCTTTACCTTCTCTTTTAAATTTTTGAACATAAATTAAACTGCTTTTTTTCAGGACTTATCGTCCTTGCCATTTTTTCATTCCATAGTGGTTCGAAAAGATAAGAAAATTTTTGAATATTTAGAGTCCGTTGTTTTGGAAAAGCGGGGTAGTTTCTGGAGAATCTGGAAAAAATGCTCCATTAAATCTATCGTTTATGATTTTGTATGGCACATTATAAGTTTGCTGTATGCATATTAGAGGATTTTAAAACACCCTTTCAACACTCCACAAAAATAAACCCAAAACTTACAAATCCGAGGAACGAAGCGATGAGGATTATCCTCCTTTTAGGGAAGTCGAAGGGAAGCCTTTTATCCCATCTATTGAGGTATTTCGCTCCTCTTGTTACCCAAGGAGATAATTTAAAATTATTGTTCCTTAAGTTCTCTCCTTTTTTCAAAGTTAATTACTTTTCTTTCAAGTTTATTGAAAACGTTTTTAATGTTTTTCCTTTAAACCCTTTTGATATCGAAAAAATTTTTATAATTGAGCAATGAGTTTAAAAGTTTTATTATTGTCTTTTATAACCTATTGACAAAAATTATATATGTGTTAAAATATATTTGGAGGCGATGAATATGAGAAATTGTAGAGAATTTAGCGGACCTTTTGGTTTCCACGGAATGCAGTACGTACCTCAAAAAGAGATTTCGAGAGCTTCTGTGGAAGAGACTGTGAAAAATGTTTTAGCCAACGCAAAGCTAGGTGAAAAATTTGTTGATGGCCGAGGTAATTACCACATTCCAATTGTTGTTAATAGTGTTATTGCTGGAGTTCTCTTTGAGGATGTTGAATTAGATTCTCTTGCACTTGGTGGCTACTGGATAGGAAGAATGGGAGTCAAGGCAGAACTTGTCAAGGATGGTAATATAGTAGGTTTTGTTTCTGTAGCAATCTAGAAGATGTTGTGAAGGATATGGCCGGCTATAAAGAAAGCCGGCCATAAATAGGAAAAAAGGAGATCGATATAATGAAGAAGGATATTATTGCTTTTTGGAAAGAAATTGTTGATTTGAAATCTCTTTTGTTAGAGATAAATAAGAAGATACAATAAAAGTTCCTGTTGGGAGAGCAAAATGAATACAAATATTATTGAAGGAATAATACTTCTTGTCCTTGTTTTGGTCCTCTATGTAGTTTACTTTATCAGGGGGGACAAGAAAAAATTAAAAGATGCTTTGAAGAAAAGCGCAAAAATGTTTATTCAAAATTCCATAAGACTTTTTGCAATCTTTGTGATAATTGCAATTCTTGAAAAATTCTTGTCTCCTAAGGCAGTTTCAGCTTTTCTATTAAAATTCAATGGATTTACAGGAATCATTATTGGTGCTCTTACTGGTGCAGTGATGATGAGTCCTGCTGCAACGAGTTATCCCATAGGGCAGTATTTACTAGCTCATAATGCAAGTTATTCGCTTGTATCAGCATTTCTCTTTACCTGGGTTGGCATAGGGGTTATTGCTCTTCCTCTTGAGTTTAAATTCCTTGGGAAGAAGTTTACACTACTAAGGAACTCATTCACATTTATTGCTGCAATTCTTCTTGCAATGCTTATGGGGGCGCTATTATGAAAACGATTCTAAAGGATTGGGCAATTGAAATAACGATACTTGCAATTGCGATTGTGCTTGCATTCTTTAATCCTTCAAAAGTTGGCTCAGCGTTACTTTCTGCTACGAAAACATACCTGAACCTTTTCGTTGTTATTGTTGCCATTGCTTTGCTTTCTTCTTTTATTGTTGTTACAATTCCAAAGCAAGCAATAGGGAAAATCATTGGGAAACAAAGTGGGGTTAAAGGAATCTTGATTGGTGCATTATTCGGTACCTTAATGATAGGCCCTGCGTATATGTTTTACCCATTCTTTAAGGAATTGAGGGACAAAGGGGCAGGAGCAAATATCATTGCTACGACAATTGGCGCATGGGCAATAAAAATCGCATGGATACCCTTTGCAATAACAGTGCTCGGGTGGAAGTTTACGCTTCTCTTTAATGCACTGATTTTTGTCTTTGCAATTCTTTCAGGGTTTTTTGTAGGGGCATTTTTTAAGGAATAATTTTTGATATTTTATCAAGTAGGTGGACTGATGAATATCTGCACAATTTTAAATATCATAGATAAAGGAAGTGGTTAAGATGTGGGCAACACATTGTTAATTGAATGGAATTCTTTCTTTTTGCATGGGCATGCATAAAAATTCCATAGGAGCTTGTTGAGTTGAAACTCCTTGGTTTAAAATTTATGGTAGTAAAGCTTTCATTAACAATTGTATTTGTGATATTGATGGTGTTGATTTCCGAAAAAATATACGAACAGACTGAACGGCTTGAAGCGTAAAATGCTACATTGACATTTTGTTTATACAAAAAATATGGTATTATAAAGAAGAGGTAAAAATATGAGAGAGAATTTTAAAGGGTGTAAAAGTATCGGCTTTAAATCGTCAAATGTACTTCTTGTTTCTATATTGTTTTCTTTGTTAAATAAGCCAAGTCATGGATATTCATTGCTCGACGAGATAAAAGATATAGGAATAGAAACTGAAGATGTTCCATATGGGATTCTTTACAGGACATTGAGATTGATGGAAATGGAAGGCCTTGTCAAATCCGAATGGCAGGTTGAAGAAACAGGGCCTTCAAGGAGGATTTATAAAATTACTGAAGAAGGTAAAGAATACCTAAGGGATTGGGCTAAAACTTCGAAGAAAAGGGTAAATACAATTTTGAACCTTATTGAAAGAATTGAAAAAATTTTGGGAGATTCTTCAAAATAAGTTCATAAGTTTGATTCTTTAGAAATCATTAAGGGGGACGATAAATCCCCCTTTTTATTATTTTTTTTCGTCTCCAATCTCTTTTATCATAGATTTTAAATCGGCGATTTGCCTTCTTAGGTCAGCAACTTCTTCCTTGAGCATCCTTAGATCGTTGTTTTCGCCTTCTTCGTGATGGTGTTCACCGCACTCTTTTTCCATTTCTTCGTATTTAACTTTACTATGAAGATATTCTTCAAGCACGTCTTTTACTTTACCATAAGCGCCAGTAAATACTTCAATGCCGTAGTTTTGGAAAAATTCTTGTGCTTTTGGTCCCATTCCACCTGTGACTATTACATCAATACCTTGCTCCTTCATATACGAAGGAAGATCTCCAGCATTGTGTTCTTCTGCCATAGGGTTTGGAATGGACTCTACATTTTTCACAACATTACCATCAATGTCGACGATTACATAATAAGGGCAATGCCCAAAATGATAACTTACAACGCTTTCGAGGCCGTTTGCCTCATCTGCAGTAAAACAAATTCTCATATTTCACCTCCAATTATTTTAATCCAAATGAATCAACAAATATCCTATCTTTGGAAAAACCTCTAATTAAAAGAACATTTATTACTTCTTTTATTGTTTTACTTGGACCAGCTACGTACGCATCCATATTTACTAAGTCAAAGTCTTCAAAATAAGAGTTTGCGAGAGCATTATAAACAGTTCCCTGGTGGAAGACAACTCCAACAGGTGGGGTAAAATTAGAAGAAGCGACTCTTGCAGTAAGGATGCAATGCAAATTTGGATCAATATTCAACCATCTTTTTATTGATTCAAGTAAACAAAAGTCATCTGTATCTGTTACTTCCCAATAAAGGATAATGTTCTTTGAAGGATTAATCTCAAGCACTTGCTCTATGATCGATTTAATTGGGGCAAAACCAGCTCCCCTTGCAATAAATAAAAGGGATTTATCCTCTGTAGACTGGAATCGGAAAGCCCTAAAAGGTCCTTTTAGATTTAATACATCTCCTTCCTTCATTTCATTAAATGCCCATCCTGTGAAACGCCCACCATCTACCAATCTCATGTAAAGTTGAACTTCATGATTATCTTTATCAGGAATATTACATACCGAGTATGATCTGCATAACCAATTTTTATCTGGGCTACATACATTAACATATTGACCTGGAATAAAATCATTTAATTTATCATTATCTGTTGCTGGCTTTAAGTAAACTATCAAGTTTTTAGGTCCAGCTTGTATTTTCTTGTCAACAATAAATTTGTATTTATTTAAGTGCTCTTCAAGCGGCTTTGCAAGTTCTTCTTTTCTTCCGATAAGGTCGTCTTCTATTGCATGATGCACAGTTGCTTGTGAAAGAAGGCTTTCTACTGTTTCAAGCGAAGGGAATGATATGGCATTAGCAGGGCAAATATTGGCACACGTAGTGCAACCGACAAGGCAGTTTAATGGATCATAAACAACAGATTTATTTTTTTCAAAATCAAACCTGCACAAGGCGACTACATCCTGTGACACATGTTCCGCATCCAATACAAACGTCTCATCTACGGTTGGGTCCAGTGTATTTTATCTCTTGGCAATCCATGCCATGGCTTTAAATATTGTTGGTCAGGCATACTATACCTCCTCTATTGTATTCTTGAATGCTCATCCTTTATTTTTCTCAATAACAACAACTTCATTTTCTTTTAAAAGTTTGTCCAATTCATCAATTACGTTAGCAATGTCCTCGTATTCCCTTGATACAATCCTGAATTTCATTAGGGAAGGTACTTTTTCTTTGAAGTTAAATTTTAAAAGAGGGGTTTCAATTGTAACATTCACGACGTCAAAATTAAGTTTTTGTGATAATTCCTCAATTTTTTGTGGAATATTTTTTTCCATTACATCTCCAGCAACTGTGTAATCTGCAAAATGAGTTGCTTGCGAAATGAGTTTGGCAGCATTTTCTCGAGCTTTTTCAAACGCCAATTTCGCTTCCTTTTTTACCTTTTCTGTGTTAACTGCCTTTAAAATTGCGTATTCTTTTTGTAGTTTTTGAATCATATCTTTATCAGGGAAAGAAATTGCACCAACGGGACACACAGTTGCGCAGGTGGAGCATCCTACAAGACAGTTGAATGGGTTTACAACTTTTGCCTTTTTGTCAATTATTTCATAAACATTCCTTCCGCAGGTAACAAAACAAAGCCCACAGCCTATGCACTTTTTTTCATCAACAGTTGGATACCAAGGAATTAACTCTCTTGGCACACCGTGCCAATCCTTACCCAAATTAGCCATTTGATTCCTCCACTATTTGATTTAAGATTTTACTAATTGCTTCGAATTTTATTTTTGCATAACTCTTCCATTCTTTTAAATATATTTTGTCCTTATTTGTTATAAAATATACTCTTTTTGAAGGGCCAGATTTTTCAAACTCCCATTTGGATTTCACAAGGCCCTTTAATTCCATATCTTTTAGCAACCTATAAACAACTGGATGTTGAACATCCTTTGGATTTATCCCAAAATCTTTTAGGTTATCTGGAATTGAATATCCATAGGAGGGGCTTTTCATTAAACTAAGTAAAAGCGCTGCGCTCAAGATACTTTCGATTTTAAAGCCAATTTTGCTATATTTTTTCATATTTATGTTATAACACATATATATTTTTTGTCAATAAGATATTTTATATAGGCTTTAAAAATTAGGCAGTCAATTATTTAAATTTGGAGAAAATATGTCTAAGATTAATATCCCTGTTTTCAAGTTTGTAAACTTATGCAAATTCTAGGGCAGGCACAAATAGGAAAAGGTTAGGGGATTCCTCCCCTAACCTACTGTTTTTTTTGTCTTTTTCAAGTAACTCTATAAATTCTGCGTAAGAAATCAAAGGGACATTTAAATCTATTTTCTTATAGCCTCTTGATTCGAAATCATCTTTTATTGCAAATATTTCAATATTTGTTTTCTTAAATTCCTGGAGTTTGTCTGTGATTGCCCAGAAAACACCATTTTGTATCAGGACAATTTTGTCACCTGGAGCCGCCAGCCCGAACTTAATTTTTGCTGCATTGGAGTTTATACCGAATTTTATAAGTATTACCATCTCGCACCTCACATAAATATTACAAAGTCACTTGAATGAACAAGCTCTTTTACCTGTTTCATAGGTATAATCTCAGCTTTATAGTTTTCATCAATATCTTTTATATTAAAGCTTTCTAAATCCTCTTTTACAGCGTAAACTTTGGTTTCATATTTGCTAATATATCCTTGAACTATTTTAATTGGAAATAAACCTAATTTCTGCGGTTCGGTTCCTTTTCCAATTGTTATTGAAGCTTCTTCCATGAGCAGTACATTCGGCTCAAGGTCTTCTCCATACATACCAAATGCTGTTCTGAATAATTCGTTTACCCATATTGATCCGCACGGTGCTTGATAAACAATAAAAAGTAGTTTTTTCATATTGCACTCTCCTAAGCAGTTAGGTTAATAAAAATATCTGAAGTAAAAATAAGTTGTGCAAGTTCTGGAAGTCCGCTTGGATTAGCCCCTTCTATAATCATATCTGCCGTAAGGCCTCTAATCCATACATATTCCGCATATATCTACTCTTAGACCTTGTTTGATAAGCTCCTTGAGTTTTTCTGGAATTATCCTGTCGGATCTAACTGGTTTGACTTTTGTATTTACTGCCAACACGGCATCCGAAAATGAAAATATTCTAACTTCATGTCCTTTTTAAAGGCCGGCTTCTGCAATATTTTTATTGCCGTATCCAAGTCTTCATAAGTATATGGAGGAGACATTACCCGTATTGTTATTTTCATTTTTACCCCCTTTGATAAAGTATCCAAGACATAAACCAGTTGCCAAGGATGAAAAATAATCCTGCAACTAGAGAACTTAATGCAAGTTGTGGAATGCCCGTTAAGAAATGACCTATATTACAACCACCTGCAAATACTGCTCCAAATCCCATAAGCATGCCGCCAATTAAAACTTGCAAGTACGTTATACCTTTCTTTGGTATTCTAAATTTGAATTCCTTATTGGCAAATGCATTAATAAATGCTCCGATAACAATTCCAAGGACTTCTGCACCTTCCCAGTTTAGAGGTATTTTAGTAGTAAAACTTTGGAAAATATTTACCCAACCACCAGTTATTCCAAGTCCATATGGTCTTCCCGAGATTGTGCTGGACCAGAATCCAAACATTGCGACTGGGATCACGAGAATGCCAATCCATGGCCACGTTAATGGAGATTCGGGCCTTTTTGTTGTTTTTGTGCCAAAGACATAGATTAAGAGTATTGCAGCAAAAATGAGGCCAATTACTCATGGGTTCATAGTAATAATGTTGCAAGGGTTGGCCCAATATTTCCGTTTTTATCGGCAAGATATAAAGAACTATTTGATGCAACTTTTACATCGAATTTCGATATTGCGTTCAGTAGTGGACTAAAAGCACCCTTCTGTGTTGCATAACCTGTAATTTTTCTCTCTAAACAGGTACATGCAAAGACAAATATTTTACCAGCTTATAATGAAAAACCCAACGGAGACAAAGATGTACAATGATATGATGATGCAACCATCGTTTAAAATAGGGATAAATAAAATATCCGAGGACAAAGAACTTCGCATAGTACACTTATATACAAATGTTCAGAACTCCATTATCGTTATAGACTCAAAAGTTGGGATTCCTTTATACGATTACGATGTGAAGGTTAAAAAATATGAGTCACAGGTAGTTTCTCTTACAGACGAAGAAAAAAACAAGGCAAAAGAGATTGTATTGGACGATCCTTTTATTAAGAGGTTAAACATAAAATCAATCACGGCAGAAAACCCCACCGTGTATATGCCGAGTTTTGAGAAGGATCTTCTCTATAGAGTGGGGGAAGTAAAAGTTACTCTTCCTGATGAAAAGATCATCACCGTATTCGTGGATCTAACAAGAAACAGAATACTCGATATTATCGATACGGAAAATGTGTTAGGCGAGTTAATTACAAAAGATTCCGAAATACACAACTTCTTATATATGTTTGATGGAGAGTAATGAAGCTCCAATTATGAGTTAAGTTAAAATTAAGATTATACGGAGCCTTGCCCTCGGTTTTTTGGTTTAAGGTACCCCCTCAATACTCCCAAAATAATAATTTTGCCTTGGGGGTAAGTTAGAAAGGGGGTATCCCCCTTTCTAATATTGGAGATTCCTCGTGGCTTTGCCACTTCAGAATGACAACCATTTTGAGGGGGCAACAACCCCCCTCAATACTCCCCCAAAACTGAGGAGATTCCTCTCCTTCGGCTTCGGAATGACAAATGAAAATTCCCTTCGGAATGACAAATGAAAAAGAAAAGCCATTCTTTTTGTTTTTAGGGGGAAGTTGGAAGGGGGATGTGTCCCCTTCCAATTATTGTCATTTCGAAGGAGCGAAAGCGACTGAGAAATCTCCTCTTTTTGGGGTAGTTCGAAGGGGACTTTTACCCCTTCGATTAATAAGAAATCTCCTCCTTTTGGGAAAGTTCGAAGAGAGGTTTTTACTCCCTCTATTGAGGTATTTTGCTCCTACGATTACCCAATGAGATATTTTAAAACTATTTTTCCTTGGGTTCTCCCCTTTTTTCAAACTTCCAATATCTCTTTTTACTATATTTTATCAAACTCTTCCGTCAAGAGGTTTTTGAAAAATTTTCCAAAAATTCTTATAATTTTTTTCTTCTCATATATTAGACTGTCAAACTCACAAAAAAGTTCCAATAGGGTAGCAGACATTATTCTATCTTTGCAAAGAAAAGTTATAATCTTTTCCAACTGTTATGAAATCTATTATCCATAGTGCCTCGTATGTAACACGTAAATCCGAGCCAGAGTCACTTCGTTGCGGTACATAATAGAATCCATATTCTGCCTGTGATGCCATAACAAATTTAATTACTTCGTCAGTATTCAATGTTGTTAGGTTTCCAGATATATTACCGATAAGCCAAAGACCCAGATACGTAGAATGGACATCTGGAATATTGAGTTGAGGAGACATCTTGAAACCATTCCCAGTATTTAATATGGACAAAGCGTTTTCAATAATAAATGAATTTTCATTTCCCTCATGAAGATCATAAAATCTTATAACTGAGTTTAAAATATAAAATTCAAAAAGCGTTTGCACATTAAATGCTTGCTCATCTTTTATAGTATAGGCAAGCCGACTTGTAATTTCCCGTATTTCATTCAATAGTCCAAAGCTATCCGAAGGCCAAATTTGAAGTATATCAAAAGTATGTATGAAATATGAAAAAGCCTCTGCACTAACGAGAATGTCACTTTTTTCAGATGAAGGAGGTAACTCCTTTATAAGCGTCTTCTCTAAATTAATAACTTGTGTCCTTAACTTTGTTGGTATATGTTTTTCCAGTAAATTATACGTTGCTACTGCATAATATAGTTTTTTAAGTTTTTCAGAAATGTCTGAGATTTTCACAGTCCGTATTCCGTTTGAATTTTTACTTGTTGTTATTGATTTTGCTAAATCTCCAATTGTGCCTTCCAGGTATTTTTCTAATTTTTTTATAGGGTACTTTTTAATATCGCCATTTTCTTTTGCAAGCAACACCGCATAGTATGTAGCCTGTACAGACGGCTCGAATGTAATAAATTTTATCCACCCATTTTTAACACGGTGGGCTTTTAAATTCTCTGTTAATTTATCAATATTCGGATAGTAAGAAATATTTGATGCTTTAAATAATTTTATCGCCTCATAAGTAACCATTGGCTCTATGAAATTCCAATCGTTTTTACCAAAGCCAAATCCTCCACTTGTATTTTGATTGGGCAAGACTTTTTGTTCTAAATAAGTACTAATTCTAATTGCCACATCTTTCGAATTTATCTCAAGTGAGTCCAACGCCTCGGTAAGATTATTGACTAATGAAATGTACTGCACTCCATAGGGAAGAGTATCAATCTCAAGAATTTTGCTTGACAACCATTCGTACGAAACTGAGGGCATCAGGCCAACATCTATGTATGATAATTCAAATATAGCAGATATTAAATAACCTGACCTTAAGTCATTCAATGCAACATTAGTAGAGGCATGGTCTCTTATATATATTTGTAAAGTTTTCGCTAAGGTTTTAAAATTAAATATTTCGCTTGCCATCTCAGGCTTTATGTTCAATAAACGCAATATTGATATTACAAAATATGTCTGTGAAATTCCAGTTTCGACACTTTCTTTTCCTGCTGTATTGCTAAAAATGAACAATCCATTATTTTGCTCATAGTTCTTTAAAAATTGAAGCAGGTTTTGAAAATTGGGAGGAGAGAAGTTAAGTTTTTGTAATGTAGATATTGCCCAGTAAGTCTGCTCTATAGGCTGAGCCAATGTACTCTTATCGTAAAATACCCCTTTCTTGTCTTGTAAACTTTGGATCCATTTAATAACACTCTTCGAGTCTTCAATGGGAGATGAAAGATTGTCTAATATACCAACCGCGGCATAAGTAGAGTAAAGATTTGGAGAGAACACATCGTTACCCAATTCTTCAAAGGCAGACTCATCCCCATTCTCGATATAAGACAAACGCAAATATTGACTCAGGTTTACTCTCCACCAATTAGGAATTTGCTTGGGTATATTTTGAGGGAAATATTCGGTAAAGAAAACCTGGCGTTTAAAACTTGTAGAATAGCAGCCGTTTGTAAATAATATGACTATTACAAGCAAGAATACAATTTCTCTACTTCCTTTCCACATGCTACACCTCATCTTTGTTTTTATTTATTCTCTTTTATAACCACATAGATTTATAGGCTGTAGGAGTTATGCTTGTATGAACACTCTCAAATCTGAAATCACCTGTAGTAGTTTCTTCAATACTTGTAAGTGCTTGAGAACCTGTTAAACCTCCAAAAGTATGGTTGGAATACCAGGTATTGTAACTCATATAACTCCATGAAGCAGTATTACTAACGATACTCCAACCACCTCCCGAAGTGCTTATTGAAACACTTCCTATGCCGTTCCATTTAAAAATATCAGAGTGTGTCAAAGTATTAGCATTATACTGAGGGGAAGTTCCTGTCCAGGTAACATTAGATGAAGCCTGTACAACTGTAACACTTGTGGTAAAACCTTGTGGGAGATTAAAGTCTAAATTAGAAGAAAAATAAGCATTACACTCGCCATTTCCAAATGGTATTGATTTGAAAGCCGAGAAGTTGTACGAATAACCATTTGTAACAATAGTATTGGTCGATCTCACAAAAGAATTTAATACTTCTATGGCTGCTTTCTTGTCTTGTACCATACCTCCAAAAGTATAAATAATATCTTTATCTCCAAGGACGGTTGCTCTCGGTACGACCTTCATAGTTGATATAAGTTTTGAACTTACCACGTCATCTCCTGCAAACGCACTTGGAACAATACAAAGAGAAATAGTCATAAATATAATCAATACCACAGTAAACACTTCAGTATATAAATTCTTTTTCATATATAAACCTCCTTGATTAAATTTTACTTTAATTTTTTCTCTTCCCAAACTTTGTTTTTTTATTATGTTCCTTTTCGTCTCTTTTTGTTAATTTTTTCCACCTCCCAAATCCCGGAGCCTTGCCCTCGGTTTTTTGGTTTAAGGTACCCCCTCAATACCACCAAATAATAATTTTGCCTTAGGGGGTAAGTTAGAAAGGGGGATGCCCCCTTTATAATATTGGAGATTCCTCGTGGCTTTGCCACTTCGGAATAACAACCATTTTGAGGGGGCAACAACCCCCCTCAATACTCCCCCAAAACTGAGGAGATTCCTCGCCTTCGGCTTCGGAATGACACAACCAGTCATTTCGACGAACGTAGTGAGGAGAAATCTCCATATTTTGAGGTGGCAACAACCCCCCTCAATACTCCCCCAAAACTGAGGAGATTCCTAGCCTTCGGCTTCGGAATGACAGAAATTGCTTTCGGAATGACAAGGAAAAATTGGCTTCGGAATGACAAATGAAAAAGAAAAGCCATTCTTTTTGTTTTTAGGGGAAAGTTGGAAGGGGATATGCCCTCTTCCAATTATTGTCATTTCGAAGGAGCGAAAGCGACTGAGAAATCTCCTCTTTTTGGGGTAGTTCGAAGGGGGACTTTTACCCCTTCGATTAATAAGAAATCTCCTCCTTTTGGGAAAGTTCGAAGAGAGGTTTTTACTCCCTCTATTGAGGTATTTTGCTCCTACGATTACTCAAGGAGATATTTTAAAACTATTTTTCCTTGGGTTCTCCCCTTTTTTCAAACTTCCAATATCTCTTTTTACTATATTTTATCAAACTCTTCCGTCAAGAGGTTTTAAAAATTTTCCAAAAATTCTTATAATTTTTTTCTTCTCATATATTAGACTGTCAAACTCACAAAAAAGTTCCATAAAAAATTTCGAGGAATTTTTAAAACTTTTTTCTCTTACCCAAATTGAGCTATTTTTTATCACTTTAAAAAGTTTTAATGCTTTCAAGAAAAATTTACGAGGCTTTTTCATTATTTTTGTCTTTGTATTTTGTGATGTTAATGTGATTTAAAAATTCCAATTTTTTAAGCAATTTACTGTGTTAGGCATAAATACCCTATCTATAATATTTTGGGGAAAAATATTACGGAATTGATAGACCTCTCTAATATTCTCAAACCTGTATTCTTTGTAAGCAGTATTTATATCAATCCTATGGTTTAAGCAAGAAAAATATGATTAAAATTTGGAGAATTGGTAAGATTAGCAAAACAAAAAGTGGGGCTTTAAGCCCCACAATTATATAATTGCTTGTAATTTAAAAATTAGTATTTATACCAGAGAATTCCTTCAACACTTGTGCCTTTTGCATTTATCCTTACATCAGCTTTAGTATAATCGGTACTTACATCGTAAACCCAACCGCCTACATCGGTAATTTCAGTATCACTTACAACTCCATCGCCATTGCCAGTGGCTACTGCGTAGCTCTTTACAACTGTTCCATCAGCCTTGGTTGCTTCAACTGTAGGTACATTTCCGTCTGCAAAAAGTGATGCATCAAGTGATGCTGGGAATTTTCCACTGTTCTTTGCATAATAAATGGCAAGTGCGGATCTTACTGTTCCAAGCTGTGCCTTTGCCTGTGCAGTTCTTGCTTCCTCAACCATGCCTTGGTATTTTGGTATTGCATACAATGCAAGAATACCAAGAATTGCAATAACGATTGCTAATTCAACTAATGTAAATCCTCTTCTCTTCATTTTATCGCCTCCTTAGAGAATTTTAGTATCATTTTAAAAAAAATCAAGTAGTTTTTAAAAAAATTTTCAATTGTTTTTATACGTTGCTTTAAGTTGGTAAATATGCTATAATTTTAAATGAAAGTTAGGTATTCCTAATTTTAAGGAGATGCATTTATGTATGAAACCTTAGACAGAGTAAAGGCAAATAGGATTGTAAAGGTTGTTGATTTTGTGGTCCCAAAACACCACATTCATATTCCTCAATACATTGTTCGTCTTCAAGAGATGGGTGTGCTTAAAGGGGAGATAATAGAGGTTCGTAGGAATACTGGCATTGGACCTATTGAAATAAATGTTAAGGGAACAAAGCTTGCAATTGGAAGAGGAATTGCCTCTAGAATCATTGTGGAGGAAGTAAATGAACAATGGAAGCACAAATTCTCATAGAAAACAGTTGACAATTGCTCTTGCAGGTAATGCAAATGTAGGAAAATCAGTTATATTTAACCAACTTACAGGTGGAAACCAGATTATCGGAAACTGGCCGGGCAAAACTGTTGAAATTCAGGAAGGTTATATAGAGAAAAATGGTTTAAAAATTCGAGTTGTTGATCTTCCGGGTATTTATTCGCTTTCCACATACTCAGAAGAAGAGATTGTTACAAGAGAATTCATAATAAAGGAGCGACCTGATGTTGTAATCGTTGTAGTTGATGCCTCGGCCTTGTATAGAAATCTCTTTTTTCTTTTGCAAATTCTTGAAATAGGGGCAAAAACAGTTGTTGCGTTAAATCAATATGATCTACTTGAAAGAGATGGTTTTGAAATTGATTTACAAAAACTTGAATCGCTTTTAAATGTACCTGTTGTAAAAACAATTGCAACAAAAAATATCGGTCTTAAAGAGCTTTTTGAAAGAACTCTCCTTATGGCTTCAAGAACATATGTCCCTAAATTCCTCAAATATGGTAAAGAAATTGAAGAGCGGATAAACAAGCTTGTCGAAGCACTTTCTCCATATGATTTTGATGTTTCAAAGAGATTTCTTGCTATAAAACTTTTAGAGCATGATGAAGAATTTGAAAAACTTGTGCCAAAGGATATTCTTCACTTGAGAGATAAGTTAGCAAAGGAGCTTGAAGAAATTCATGGTGAGCCTATAAGGACAATCATAATTCAAGAGCGATATGCACTTGCTTCTCGAATTACCGCAGAAGTTTTAAGGAAGAAGACCAAAAGATCAATCGATTTTTCAAATAGAATTGACGATATCTTACTTCACCCAGTTTTTGGATTTTTCTTCCTAACCCTTATATTGCTTTTCATGTTTTTTGTTGTTTTTAAATTTGGAAGTTTTCTTTCAGACTACATTGGCGGGCTTTTCGATAGTTTAAAGCCTCACTTTATGTCATTAAAGTTGGACGAATCTTTAAAAACTTTCATCTGGGATGGCCTTATTGATGGGCTTGTTGCAGCTTTTGGAATTGTTTTACCATATATTGCACCATTTTATTTGTTACTTTCATTTCTTGAAGATTCGGGCTATCTTGCACGTATTGCATTTTTAACCGATGCCTTTATGCATAAAATTGGTATTCATGGAAAGGCATTTATTCCACTTATTGAAAGCTTTGGATGTAATGTTCCTGCCATAATGGGCACAAGAGTTTTGGAACGAAGAAGAGATAGAATTATTGCCTCAATTCTTGCAACACTTGTTCCGTGTTCAGCACGCTCTGTTATTGTCTTTGGTCTTGTTGCGGCATTCTTAGGTCCAATTTATGCAATACTTATCTATGCGCTTGACTTTGTATTCATTTTCTTTGTTGGGCTTCTTCTTAATCGCTATCTAAAGGGAACACCTACGGGGCTTATTATGGAAATGCCTCGTTATCGAAAACCTGTTTTAAGAATTATTCTTAAACAAACTTGGATAAGGCTTAAGGAATTCTTCACATTTGCAACACCTATTATTGTTATTTCTAATGCGATTATGGAGGGACTGATACTTTTAAAGCTTCTTCCTTATCTTGAGCTTTCAGTAAAGCCGTTTGCATATATTCTGGGACTTCCTCCTCTTGCAACTCTTACGCTTGTTTTTGGTGCCTTAAGAAAGGAGCTCACCCTTATAATGCTTGCTACATTCTATAAAACTTCAAATTTTGCCTTAATCTTAACTCCTAAGCAAATTTTTGTATATGGATTTGTTACAATGATTTACATCCCCTGTGTTGCAACAATTGCGATGCTTAAAAGGGAGTTTGGAACAAGGGTTGCAATACTTATAACCCTTTTTGAATTCGTTCTTTCAATGATTTTAGGTGGAATTTTGAATTTACTTTTGAGGTTCATATGACACAATATACGAAAGGTATGGAAGATTATCTTGAAGCAATATATGTAATTCAGGAGAGTAAAGGTTATGCGCGAATTAAGGATATCGCAGAATTGCTCAGCGTTAAGCTTCCTTCAGTTTCAGAAATTATTAAAAAACTGCAAGAAAAAAATCTTATTGAACACACACCGTATGGTGGGATTAAGCTAACTGAAATTGGTAAAAGTATTGGGAAAAATGTTTGGGAGAAACATAAAACTCTCTATAGGTTTCTTAAAGACTACTTAAAAGTTGATGATGATACTGCTTTTAGAGAGGCATGTCTTATTGAGCACTCGGTATCTCAAAAAACGATTTTAAAACTTCAAGAATTCCTTAAAAACCTTGATAAAAAATAAAATGCCCTGCATAATGCAGGGCATTAGAATAAGGTGTTTCTACTTAAATTATTCCGTATGCAAGCATTGCCTTTGCTACCTTAATGAATCCTGCAATATTTGCACCAACAAGGTAATCTCCAGGATAGCCATATTGAGCTGCTGCTTCAAGAGAAGTCTTGTGGATATTCCTCATAATTTCCCTTAATTTGTTATCAACTTCTTCTCTTGACCACTGGAGTCTTATGCTATTTTGAGTCATTTCAAGGCCAGATACAGCAACCCCACCTGCATTTGCCGCTTTTGCAGGGCCATATAGAACTTTATTTTCTCTAAAGATATTTATTGCTTCGAGGTTTGAAGGCATATTTGCACCCTCTGCTACTGCAATGACTCCATTCTTCACAAGGGCATTTGCATGGCTTGCGTCAATTTCGTTCTGCGTTGCGCATGGAAGTGCAATATCAACTTTAAGGCCTTCATCTCTTATTACATCCCAAACGGATTTTCCTTCAAAGTATTTTGCATGTGGGTACTGGTTCACATACTCTTTGATTCTTCCACGCTTAACATTCTTAAGGTCCATAACAAATGCAAGTTTCTTTGCATCAATACCCTCTTCATCAACAACTGTTCCGTTTGAATCAGATAGTGTGATTACCTTCGCACCAAGTTGGATTGCCTTTTCTGTAGCATACTGTGCAACGTTTCCAGAACCACTTATTGCAACAACCTTATTTGCAAAGTCAGTATTTCTGGTTGCAAGCATTTCCGAAGTGAAATAAACAAGTCCATAACCAGTGGCTTCGGGTCTAATTAGAGATCCTCCATATTCCAAGCCTTTTCCAGTAAGGACTCCTGTATGCTCATTTACGATTTTTTTATAGTATCCATACATAAATCCGATTTCACGAGCACCTACACCAATATCGCCTGCTGGAACATCTGTATCAGGTCCAATGTGCCTAAAGAGTTCACTCATAAATGCATAGGTAAATCTCATTACTTCTCTATCACTTTTCCCTTTTGGATCAAAGTCTGATCCACCTTTTCCACCACCCATTGGAAGTGTTGTAAGTGCATTCTTAAAGATCTGTTCAAAGCCGAGGAATTTAATTATTCCAAGGTTTACAGATGGATGGAATCTTAGCCCACCCTTGTAGGGTCCTATAGCATTGTTGAATTGAACTCTAAAGCCCCTATTTACATGGACTTCGCCTGTATCATCTTCCCAAGTAACTCTAAACATAATTACCCTGTCTGGTTCGACGATTCTTTCGTAGATTTTTGCCTTTACGAATTCAGGGTGCTTTTCTTCTGTTGGTTTAAGAGTCGTTAATACTTCTGTAACAGCCTGTATAAACTCTGGCTGGTCCTTGTCTAAGGTTTTTACCTTAGCAATTACATCATCAATTTGAGACATACCTTACCTCCTTCTCATTTATGCCTTTTTCCGGTTTATCCGGCCAAGTTTAATTATACCATAAAATTATATTTTAAACAAATTTTATTTGTATAAGAATTCACTATAAAAACTCCCAAGGGTTCTATAAAAAACCAGTGCACCTATTAAAGATGGAATGTAATAAGAAAACATTCTAAAAAGAAAAGTTTGAAGTGGCGCAAAGTTTTTTGCAATTGGAAGGAAGAGTAGAAGATAACTTCCTTCAACAATGCCCATACCGCCTGGCGTTATCCCTATGGTTGCAATGAAATTCGAGGCAATTTGAGTTAAAAAAGCTTCATAAAAATTGAAATTCACTCCTATTGCCTTGAGGCTTGTAAGTCCAATCATTTCATAGAGAAGTTGACTAACGAAACTTATCAAAATGAGTTTCGTTAAGTTTAGCGGATTTTTTAATATGAATCTCAAACCGTCTGAAAATGCATCTACCTCAAGAATAATTTGTGTCTCGTTAACTTTAAGATTCAGTTTCTTTATCATTAATTTTATAAAGTTTTTTGTTTTCTCTGGGTTTACCATAAAAAATAGCGCAAGGCTTGAAAGTGCAAATGCAAGTGCAATAATGCTTAATAAGAAATTTCCCCTAATACCTTTTATAAAGTGATGCGGAAGTATAAAAAAAATAACTGCAAAAATGAGAGACACGATAACCGTAAGAATTGTATATGAAATTGAAACAAGTGTTGAGGAATTAAAATCACTTTTTATTTTCTTTAATAGATACATTTGTGTTGCTATACCTCCAGAATAATAGGGTGTGATATTAGATGCAAAAACTGATGAAAGCACGATTTTTAAGGAATCAGCGTAGGATATGTTGCTATTAAGTGACCGCACAAGTTCTTTAAACTTGAACGCATTTAATAAGATAACAACATCCATATTTATAAACAGGATTAAAAACCAAATAGGCTTCAAACTCTTTAAAAGCTCTTTAAGAGAGATACTTTTAAATATAAGATAAACGAGAACTATGAATGTTAAAATAGAAAGAAGGAGCACCTTCCTTAAAGTTTTTTCTACACTTCTTGTGCCCCTTCCTTCCATCTTACTTTTCTATCTCATCTGATACATAGAATTGCTCAATATTTCCGTTTGCTTTGGCAATAATTTCTTCTTTTCTCTTTTTGTATTCTTTTGTTTTCTTTGCAATTTCAGGATAATCTCTTTCAAACACTGGCCGAGAAATTTCTTCCCATTTCTTTGAAAGCTCATCAAGGTGTTTTCCAACATCTTTATACATATTTTCTAAGGTGCCATCTGTGGAACG
>NZ_JBLOBF010000008.1:0-64320 GCF_047785965.1 Caldisericum insulae | reverse complement strand
GAGTAAAAACTGAGGAGCTTAAAGCTCCTCAGTTAAAAAATCCATAAGACTAACAATTCAACAAACTACTTAGAGTATTCAACCACTTTCCCTTCTTTTACAAAATGACATGCAACATAATGCCCGGAACCTACATCAATTAGTGGTGGTTCCTTCTCTGCACAAATGTCTTTTGCAAATCTACATCTTGTCCTAAATCTACATCCAGATGGTGGATTAATTGGTGACGGAATATCACCCTGAAGAAGTATTCGCTCTTTTTTAATTTCTGGATCTGGAATTGGTATAGCGGAAAGCAATGCCTGTGTATACGGATGAAGAGGAGTAGAAAATAGTTCTTTTGTTTCAGCAACTTCAACGATCTTTCCAAGATACATAACGCCAATTCTATCCGATACGTGCCTTACCACAGCCAAGTTATGAGCAACAAGTAAGTATGTAAGGGCAAGTTTTTGTTGTAGCTCAAGAAGAAGGTTAAGTACCTGTGCTTGAATTGAAGCATCAAGTGCCGAAACAGGTTCATCTGCCACAACGAACTTTGGATTCAAAACTATTGCACGAGCAATACCAATTCTTTGCCTCTGTCCACCTGAGAATTCGTGAGGATACCTACGAAGGTATTCAGGACGCAAACCAACAAGTTTCATTATTTCAACAACTCTTTCCTCTTGCTCCTTTTTATCACCAATACCATGCACTAAAAGTGGTTCACGAATAATCTCTCCAATTGGCATTCTTGGATTAAGCGATCCATAAGGGTCTTGGAAAATAATTTGCATTTCTCTTCTTATCGGTCTAAGCTGATTTTCTGGTAGTTTTGTTATATCTTTGCCATCAAAAATAATTTTTCCTTTTGTAGGCTCTATAAGTCTTATTATTGTTTTTCCTGCTGTTGTTTTTCCGCTTCCACTTTCACCCACAAGTCCAAAGGTTTCTCCTTCAAAGATGTGAAAAGAAACATCATCAACAGCTTTAACCCATGCAACTGGTCGGGAGAAAACTCCACCTAAAACCGGAAAATATTTAATTAAATTTTGCACTTCAACCAATTTTCTCATGACACAGCCTCCTTCTCAACAGCAACTGGATGGAAACATCTCACAAGATGCCCGGGTTCAATTTCTGCAAGTTCAGGCATCTCCTTCCTGCAACGTTCCGTTGCAAAAGGACACCTTGGATTAAAGTGGCATCCACTTGGCATTTTATACGGGTTTGGCACCATTCCCTCAATTGCAGGAAGTGGTGTTTTTGTCTTTTCTGTTTTTAAACTGGGTACGGAACTTAAAAGACCATAAGTATAAGGATGTCTTGGCTTCTTAAATATCTGATAAACATCTCCGTACTCAACGATTTTTCCAGTGTATGCAACTGCAACGGAATGAGCCATTTCTGCAACAAGCGCGAGGTCATGTGTAATAAAAAGAATTGCCATACCAGTTTTTCTTTGAAGATCTTTCATAAGCTCAAGTATTTGTGCTTGAATTGTTACGTCAAGTGCTGTTGTTGCTTCATCTGAAATAAGAAGATCTGGATTACAGGACATTGCCATTGCAATCATTACCCTCTGTCTCATTCCACCACTTAATTCATGTGGATATTGATTAAATCTTCTTTCAGGCTCTGGAATTCCAACAAGCCTTAGAAGTTCAATTGTTCTCTTTTTTGCTTCTTCCTCACTTAAATCCTGGTGGATAAGAATCGCTTCCATTATTTGATTACCAATTGTATAAACAGGATTTAAGGAAGTCATCGGCTCTTGGAAGATCATCGCAATTTCAGAACCCCTAATTTTTCTCATCTGTTCCGGAGTTTTCTTGAGAAGATCCTCACCTTTAAAAATAATTTCTCCCTCAACAATTTTTCCAGGAGGTTCAACAAGCTGCATTATAGATAAAGATGCAACAGATTTACCACATCCACTTTCTCCTACAAGTCCTAAAACTTCACCTTTTCGAATCGTAAAACTCATTCCGTCAACTGCCTTAACTACGCCATCATCTGTAAAAAAGTAAGTCTTTAAATTTCTTACGTCAAGTAAAGTTTCTTCTCTTTCCATATCTCACCTACCTATAAAGTTTCGGATCCATTGCATCACGGAGACCGTCACCAAGATAATTAAATGCAAGAACAGTTATAAACATGGCAAGACCAGGAGACCACACAAGCCATGGTGCAATTGCCATAGCATATTGTGCGTTCTGAAGCATATTTCCCCAAGAAGGTGCTGGTGGCATAACGCCAAATCCAAGATAGCTTAATGCTGCTTCGTATATGATATTTCCTCCAACACCAAGCGTTGCTGAAACAATAATTGGAGCAAAAGAATTCGGAAGTATATGTCTCCAAATAATTCTGTTATTGGAAACACCAATTGCCCTTGCTGCCTCAACATATTCATTTTCTCTAAGCGACAAAAACATACCACGAACAATTCTTGCATCGGTCATCCAACCGAATATAGCAATTACCAAAACTATCTTCCAAACACCGGCACCTGGAATAACAGAGGATAAAACAATCAAAAGTGGCATAACTGGAATAGAAAACATAATATCTGTAAATCTCATAAGAATTGTATCAAGAAAACCACCAAAATAACCTGCATACGCTCCTACAATAATTCCAACAAGTAGTGCTGAAACAACTGAAGAAAAACCTACCAAAAGGGAAATTCTTCCTCCATAGAAGAGTCTTGTTAATACATCTCTTCCAAGTTCATCTGTGCCAAGAGGATGCTTCCAACTCGGCGGCTGTAAAACTTCTGTAGTGGAACCGAGCTCTGAAACTTTATAAGGCGAAATATAAGGACCCACTATACATGCAAGAATTATTAAAATAAGAACAACAAGAGAAAGCATTGCAAGCTTGTGCTTTCTTAATCTTTTTCCAACAAGATACCAGTAAGTTTCTACTCTGCCGGTAAGAACCTCTTCAATTTTTGTTGCTTCAACTGCCATATTAACCTCCTAACTATACCTTATACGTGGATCAACAACTGCATATAATAAATCTGCAATTAAATTTCCAACTATAAGAAGGGATGATTCAAGGAGCAAGCATACCATTGCAACAGGATAATCATTTGAAAGCATTGCATCAACTGTAAGCCTTCCCATACCAGGAATACTAAAAACTGTTTCAGTAATTGTTGCACCTGAAATTATTCCAGGTAAAGATAAACCTAAGAGAGTTATTATAGGAATTAACGCATTCCTAAGTGCATGTTTAAAAATTACTGTTCTTTCTGGGAGTCCTTTTGCTCTTGCGGTTCTAACATAATCTTGTCTTATTACTTCAAGCATAGAACTTCTTGCATAACGCATCCAAGAACCCATACTAAAAAGCGAAAGCACTATTACAGGAAGAACCATATATTTAGCCTGGTCAAGAATCCTCGCAAATAATGGTGCAGTCTCAATTCCAGGCGTCATTACACCACCCAAAGGAAGCCACCCCAACTTTAAACCAAAGATCATCATAAGAATAAAACCAAACCAGAAAGTTGGCATAGACATTCCAAAAAATGCAAAGAAAGTAAAGAAATAGTCAAAAAATGTGTATTGGTGCAATGCAGAATAAATACCGATTGGAACACCAACCACAAATGCTAAAATAAGTGAAGCAAGAGAAAATCTTAAAGTATACGTAATCGCACGAGCAACAAGTTCAGTAACAGGCTTTCCACCTGCAAAAATGGAAACACCCCAATTACCGGTAATCATTGACCAGAACCATTTAAAGAATCGAAGGTACCAAGGAAGGTCAAACCCCCAGGCATGCCTTAATCTTGCAATATCCTCTGGCTTTATTCTTGGGTTTATTGCCATTTGTGCAAATGGATCACCAACCAAGCTCAAAACGGCAAAAGTAATAAGAGCAACCCCTAAAAAGAGCGGGATCATCTGTAGCACTCTTCTTATTAGATAGTTTCTCACTTTTTCCTAAGCCTCCTTCTCTTAAAAATAGGGGGCCTCTTTGCGGAGGCCCCCGCAAAGGTAAATCAAATATTAACTATTTCTTCTCCCAATACCAAAGTTCTGAATTATAAGTATAACCGACTGAAGAAGACATTACATAGTCAAATCCTGCCATTGCAAGACCCTTCTTGGGTGTGTAGATATCAGTGAAGAGGTTCAAACCAATTTGAGGAACAAGGTCTGCAATACGCTGTTCTGCAATATAGTAGTTCTTCTGACGAACATACGGGTCAACTTCGTGAGTTGCTTTGTAAATTGCATCATCAAGAGTTGGATCAGAAATTCCCGTGTAATTCTGTCCTTCCCATTTATTATCTTCTGTTGGAATCTGAGATGAGTGATAAAGTGTGAATCCACCTGGATCAAGTGGATCACCACCCCATGCAAACATTGCTAACTGGAACATTCTGTGTGTTGTGTATGTACCAAAGAAGTTAGATGCAGGCATGAACTTAGTTTGAATATCAATACCAATTTTCTTAAGTTGTGCCTGCAAGACTACTGCTTCATCTTTTCTATCCTGACGTGTTGTTGTTGAAAGTTCAAGTGTCAACTTCTTGCCGTCTTTGTATCTATAACCATCGGAACCCATCTTCCAACCAGCATCATCAAGAAGTTTATTTGCCATTGCAGGATCGTATTTAGGTAAAACGGCCTTTGGATTCCTGTAAAATTCATTAAATAGACCAATGTATGGATAGTACATTACTTTTCTTTGTCCAAGGAAAACACGGTCATTCAAATCGTTATAATCAATTCCATATGCAAGTGCTTTACGCACTCTTACATCTGAAAGAATTGGATCTGTTGTGTTAATTTCCAAATGTTCCCAGAATGTAGAAGGAATTCTCTGAACTTTAATTGTAGGAATCTTTTCTGCCTGCTGTGCTTCTTTTATACCAAGACCAATAAGAGTCATATCAACTTTACCTGCAAGAACGTTCATAAGCATTGTGTTTGTATCCGGTATCCACTGATATACAAACCTTTGAATAAGAGGCTTTGAACCTGCCCAACCAAACCAATTTGGATTTGGGACAAGAGAAATATGAGAACCTTCAACCCATTGCTCAATCTTATAAGGACCTGCATGAATTGGCTTCTTTGCTAAATCAGAGGAGGTTATTTGCTCAAGTGGAACTTGGCTCCAGAAGTGTTTTGGATAAATTGGAAGACCCGCATTCGCATATGGAGTTGTATTCTTCCAAGTTACAACCATCGTATAAGGATTAGGGAATTCAATTTTATCAATCTTGTCATATGGATCAGTTGATGGAATTTGCTCAATCTTTCCTGAAAGATATATATCATACACTGCAAACTTAATATCCTGTTCATAGTCTACAGGTACACCATCGGACCACTTAACTCCCTTTCTAAGGTAGTAAGTTGTCTTCATCCAAGTTTTTCCATCCGGACCTGTAAATGTTGTCCATGTGCCATCTTTGAAGTTAGGAACATTAAGAGCCATACGAGGAGCAAGAGTTCCATTAGGGAATTCCATAATAAGACCATCTTCATACTGCATTGCAATATTACGTTGTGCCATCATTGATGTTGCAAATGACATCAACGCATCTGGTTCCTGTGTTTGTGCCATAACTACCTGCCCACCAGCTTGTGGAGGAACAACAATCTTATAGATTGCATAAGCACATTCTGCCCTTGTTGCTGCCATTGTTGGGTCAACGGTTCCTTCTTTCATATGGTATGTAAGGATCTGGATATCAGGCCTGTATGCAAGAGTTACTGCGCCAGCTGCCCAAGATGCAATCTTTTTCCAGTCATTAGCCCAAACAATAGGTTCGCCTTTAAAGGCCTCTGCTTCTGCACCTTTTCCAAGGACTCTTACACCAAGGACTGCAAGTTCCTGTCTTGTGATAGAGTTTGCAGGCTTGAATGTCCCATCGGCATACCCCTTGATATAACCAGCTTTTACTGCAGCTTCAATAAACCCATAGGACCAACGATCTTGCGGTACATCCTTAAAGGTTGGAGTAGTAGGTTTATACTCTGATAATTTCTTTGCAATACAAATCATCTTTGCAAACTGCTCTCTTGTAACTGGATCTTCGGGTTTGAATGTTCCATCGGGGAAACCCGCGATAACACCCTTAGAAACGAGATAATCAATCTGATCTTTCGCCCAGTAATCTGAGCCTACGTCTTTAAAACCTGCTGCATTGACACCCAATGGTCTTACTGCAAAAAGCGTAATAACCATTGTGATTGCAACTAACAAAACTAATACTTTCTTCATGCTCTTACCTCCTTCTTTTAGATTTTTAAAACAAACTTTTCGAAAATTTTTTGCCAACTTTCACCTCCTTTAATGTAGAGTTTCTAATCCTAATGGTACTTGCAAACTCCATATATAATTATACAGAAATTGACGAGATTGCAAATATGAATAAAACTTAATTTTGTAAAAAATCTTATCGCCACTCCTATAAACTTGATCAAAGGTTAAATGTTCATTGTTGTTAAAAGGAGACGCATCAAATAGCAATTCAAAAAACTTAGCTAAAACTGGAAGGACATTATTATTATTTCTATATGTTTCTTCTTTTAAAACAGTAAAGGTATTCTCGAATATTTTCTCTTTAAAAGGTGTTGGATCTACTTTTTTGTCCTTTAAAAGAAGCGCAATCTCAAAAAGTTCTGCTTCTTCTTGAGAAAGCTTTTCATGTAGAAAGGGCTTCTCATTCAAAAAATCATCCAAAATCTTTTCAAATCTGTCCTCAATGCTATTCATCAAGCATCTCCTCGATAATATCTTTTAATTTCTTTAAAGCTCTAAATTGCAAAACTTTTGTTGCATCTTCACTCTTTCCCAAAATATCCGCAATTTCTTTGATGCTCTTATTTTCATAAAACCTCATCACTATTATTTCTTTGTATTGCCCAGGTAATCTTTCAAGTGCATCCGAAATAGTTTTATTAATGTATTCACTTGCAAAAGAGTCATAAGGGTCCTTAAGAAGAGGCTCATATGCTCTATCAAACTTCTCCTCAAGGTCTAATGTTTCCCTACCAAGATTCTTCCTAAACCAATCCCTTACCAAATTTCTTTCTATCGCATAAAGCCAAGTATCAATATGGTAACCTTCTTTCAAATCAAAAGAAGGGAGAGATTTAATAAATTTATAAAAAGTTTCAGAAGTAATATCTTCTGCTATTTCTTTCATTTTTATCCTTCTGTAGGCGTAATTAAAAATTCTTGCATAGTAAAACTCAAAAAATTCTCTAAATGCAACTTCATCGCCACTTTTAAGTCTTTCAATTACCTTCCTTTCGTCCAACTCTTTCTCCTATATACGAAAAAAATTCCAAAAAGTTACACTAAAAATTTCCCACAACATCGCCAATTTTAAATATTCTTGGAGTAAGAACAACAATAAGGGATGAAAAATCATTAAAATCAGGATTTTCAACTTTTACAACTACGAACTTTGGATCATAATCAAAGACTGCTACTTTTACATCTTTAATTATATTCCCATTAACAATATATATAAAATATTCTCCCGATTTCTTTATTAAAGCATTTTTCGGAATTTTTAAACCGTAAACAGTTTTTTCAAGTATTTTTAAGTACCCGTTTGATGTTAGTATCTGTGGTAAAAATTCTGATACCTCATAAAAACAATACTCTTCGTTATTATAAACAAGTTTTGCTTCTCCTTTCACAAACTGATTAATAAAAATAGTCAAAGAGTTATCTTTTGCTATACTAATAGGGAGAGCAACAGTTAAGTCTGACACAACAATTGAAGCAAAAGGCTTATCTTTTAAAACTTTATCACTTTCAATCCATGTAAATCTAAAAATTTTTTGATTTTCTATAAGTTGTGAAACATTATCACACTCAATATTTACGAAACCCTTAACAAAGTAACCGCTTGCAGGTGCCAAAATATCAACAATGCCATTTTTTGTAGAAAGGATGCCTACGACTTCATCCTTATGAACAAAATCAAAATCGTCTTTTAGAAACTGAATACTGCCATCCTGATCTGCACTAATGTTTTTAGCACAGAACAAAAGATTTCCTTTAACTTCTTTATATATTTCAAAATATCCAAAATTTGCAGTATAAAGCCCTGCAAGGCTTTTTCTAACAAAAGCTCTTAGATCGTTTATGAGGCCAAGAATAAGAACAATTATTACTAAAACAGCGATTGTTACAATAATTTTCTTTTGCATTCACTACTGTTTTCTTTTCCTTAAAAATGCCGGTATCTCGAAATCTCCAGTATCGAAATGTTCGTCAAACTTTACTACCTTCTCTTTTGGCCTCTCTTCACTTATTTTGTCAAATCCTGCCGCGATAAGTGAAACTCTCACTTCGTCCTCAAGGTCTTCCTGTAAAACTGTTCCAAAAATAAGATTTGCATTCTCACCAACAGTATCTCTTACAAATGTTGAAGCCTCATTTACTTCATAAAGAGTTAAATTTTTACCGCCTGTAATATTTAATAAAACCCTCGTTGCTCCAGTTATAGAATACTCAAGCAATGGACTTGAAATAGCCTGCTTTGCTGCATCAACCGCGCGGTTTTCTCCGCGTCCTGAACCAATACCAAACCATGCATTACCAGCTCCGGTTAAAGTTGTTCTAACATCAGCGAAGTCAACATTAATTAAGCCTGGTTTTGTTATAATTTCCGAAATTCCCTTCACCGCATAGAAAAGCACATTATCTGCAATTCTAAAAGCTTCGTTAATTGGCGTTTTCTTATCAATTATCTTAAGTAATTTATCATTAGAGATTATAATAAGTGTATCAACATACTGTAGAAGTGCCTTTATACCATCTTCTGCCTGTTGTATTCTTTGTCTACCTTCAAAGGTAAAAGGACGTGTAACAACTGCAACAGTAAGAATTCCAAGTTCCTTTGCAATAGAAGCAATCACAGGAGATGCACCTGTTCCTGTGCCTCCGCCCATGCCTGCGGTAATAAAAACAAGATCAGCACCTTCAATAACTTTTCTTAATTCGTCTTTACTTTCTTCCGCAGATTTTCTTCCCACCTCAGGAAAACTTCCTGCACCAAGACCGCCTGTTGTCCTTGGTCCAATTTGAACTTTCTTTTCTGCCTTATTAAGAGACAGTACCTGAACATCTGTATTAACAGCAATAAATTCAACACCTTCTATACCTTCATCAATCATTCTGTTTATGGCGTTACCCCCGCCACCCCCAACTCCCAATACTTTTATCCTTGCTTGTGCTGCCTTCCATGGATCCATATCAAACATAAATACCTCCTATTCAAATATATCCTTAAGCCAAGATAATCCTGAGAATGGACTTCTTGACCTTTTTTGTTCGCTTCCCTCAGAAAGAGCATAAAGAATCAATCCGATTGAAGTTGCATATTCTGGATCGCTTAAAATATCCGAAAATGTATATTCACCTCTCGGAACACCTAATCTTACCGGAATTTCTAAAACATCACTTGCTCTCTTTATGAAATTTTTGAGTTTAGCACATCCTCCAGTAAAAACAACACCAGAATGCAACGCACCCCAATAGCCAGATTTTATTAACTCGAGTTTTATAGTTTGAAGAATCTCATCAACTCGTGCAGTTATAACATCCGATAGATATGAAGAATCAATTGTCAACTTTTCATCAGATCCAATTCTTGAGACTTCGATAGTGCTATTTTCAGGATTATTACTAATTGATGCAAAACCAAATTCTTTTTTAATTCTCTCTGCCTCCTCAAGGGAAATTCTCAGAGCATACGCTATGTCTTTTGTGATATACTCTCCTCCTATAGGAAGAACAGAAGTATGTGCAATACTTCCGTTAATAAAAATTGCAATGTCTCCGGTGCCTGCTCCAATATCAACAAGAGCAACACCTAACTCTTTCTCCTGCTCTTTCAGAGTAGATAAAGATGAAGCAAGCGATTGGAGGACAAAAGCCTCTTTTTTAAGATCAACCATAGAAATCACTTTTTCAATATTATATAGAACAGTCGAAGATCCTGTAACAATATGGACTTCCTCTTCAAGCTTGATTCCTGACATTCCAATAGGATTTCTTATTCCGCCTTGTCCGTCAATTATATATTGTCTTGGTATGGAATGAATCACTTTTTGGTTTGGTTGAAGCAAAAGTACCCTTGCAGACTCCTCAACTCTCTTTATATCATCCTTTGATATCTCTCTTCCCTCTTTGGACACAATAATACTCCCTTTGTTGTTAAGAGAAAATATATGTGTTCCAGAAACAGATACATAAACATTCTGCGCCTTTTTGCCAGCCATAGTTTCTGCTATCTTTTTTGCTTGCATCACAGCTTCAGAGGCTTTGTTTAAATCTATAACTACACCTTTACTAACACTCTTTGACGGAACAGTCCCAACGCCAATAATGGAGGCATTCCCATCACTTATTTCGCCAATAAGAAACTTTATCGTTTGACTTCCTAAGTCAAGCGCAGAAACTATTCTATCCATTTTCCCTCCAAATAATCACTGCTTGCATATTAAATCTTAGATCAATGGACTTTATATTTTTTACATCCTTTGATAAAACCTCTAATGTTTTCAAATACTCTTTCATTTTAAATTCGTAATCCCCTTTACCTATTATAATTAAAATACCATTTTTATCTACAAACCCAATACCTTTATCAAGTAATTCAAAACTTTTTATTAAATCTAATAAATTATTATTAATACAATATAAAATTAAGTCTCCTATTACATTATTGTAAGATGAAGAATAAAAATTTGCAAAAACAACAGGCAGACTTGAACTGCCGTTATTTATCAAAAATCCACTTTTCGTTAAACCAAAGATTCCATCCTTGAATTGAATGTTTAATAAAGGCGTTTCGTAATAAGAAATTTCAAGTCTAAATGGTTTTCTTGTAATTTGCATTTCTCTTAGAGGTAAAATACCGAGATAAAAAGGACCTACTTTTCTTAATAAATCATAAGCTTTTATAGGCACATTTGAAGAAATATTAATATTTCCTGAGAGTACAAATATAGGATATAGAAACAAGAAAACAATTAAACCTATTACAGTTATTGATATAACTAATCTTTTCACCTTTTCCTTTGAAGTGCCTCTTGTACTATAAAATCAACCAAATCTTCAAAGGAAATATTTTCTGCTTTTGCTGCATCAGGTACAAGGCTTGTCTCAGTAAAACCCGGGATTGTATTGACTTCAAGGACATAAACATCAGAAGAATTAGCAATCATGTCAATCCGCGCAAAATCTCTTAACCCAAACTCTTTATAGATTCTCTTCGCGTATTCCTCTGCAAGTGCCTTTTGATAACTACTAATCCTTGCAGGAATTATATGCTTAGACATAGAAGGAGTATATTTGGACTCAAAATCATAGAACTCGTGAGCAGGGACTATCTCAATAATAGGAAGGACGTGAATATCCGGATAATTGCCAATTATGGCTACAGTGATTTCGGTTCCCTTTATATAATCTTCGACAATCACCAAATCGCTTAACTCAAATGCCTTAGCAAGCCCCTCATTATAGCTATCTTCATTTTTTGCAATTGTTATACCAATCGTAGAACCCTGATCAACTGGTTTAATAACGAGAGTATCGTTTCCTAAAAGTTCGGAAACATAGGAATAAGGAAGGGTATTATCTCTTCTAAAATAAGCAAAAGAAGGTGTTTTTATATCAATTTCTCTAAACATAAACTTAGAAAATAATTTGTTCATGCAAAGAGCGCTTGCAAAAACTGAAGAACCTGTATATGGAATATTCATAAGTTCTAATGCACCTTGGACTGTCCCATCTTCGCCAAATTTTCCATGAAGAGCTATAAAAACAACGTCAGGATTTGCATCTTTTACCACATCTTCAATATGATTCTGAAAGTCATACTCAATAACCTCATATCCCTTTTTCTTTAAGGCATTTGAAACTGCCCTACCACTTTTAATGGATATATCTCTTTCTGTAGATTTTCCACCGTATAAAACAAGAACTCTTGTACTCATTTTTTCCTCTCAAGTAAGTTTAAGTTCTTGAATTTTCCAACTAATCTTATTTCAAGTTCAAGGATAAGGTCCTTTTGTTTATAAACTCTTAACTGTGCTTCTCTTATAAGATTAACAACATCTTGCGCTGTTGCGTTACCAAGATTTACAATAAAATTCGCATGTTTTTCAGAAATCAAGGCATCACCAAATCTTAAACCCTTGCATCCTGACTCTTCAAGAACTCTACCAGCATAAGTTGTAGGCGGATTTTTAAAAACACTCCCTGCACATGGGAGATTGTATGGCTGTTTTTCTAATCTCCCTCTTATGTTTTTCTCTTTTTCCCTTAGGATTTCCTCAAAAGGCTTTTGCTCAAATGTGAGAACTGCATTAAGAAGAATAAGTGGCTCCTCTTGAAGGATGGAATATCTGTAATCAAAATGAAAATCATCGTGCCTAAACCTGTAAATTTTGCCATTATAATCAATCACATCAGCATATTCAATTCTTGTACTGATATAGTGAGAATTTGTGCCAGCATTCATTGCTATTGCACCACCTAAAGCACCTGGGATACCAAATGCAAATTCAAAGCCACCAAGATTTCTTCTCGAAGCCTCTTCTATTAGTTTCTGCAAAGGCACCCCTGCTTCAGCAAAAGAAAGAGTATTATCAAATTCAACTTTTGAGAATCCCTCTGCCATTTTGATAACAAGCCCTTCGATTCCATCATCAGAAACGAGTATATTTGTGCCATTACCGATAACTGTAATTGGTAATTTTTCTTTTTTTGCAAACTCAAGCAATTTTTTTAAATCCTCAACATCAGAAGGAATTGCTAAAATTTCTGCAGGGCCTCCAATCTTGAAAGAGGTATGCTTAGCCATCGGCTCATTAAAATAAACACGACCTTTTATAAGTTCTTTAATATTTTCCTGTATTTTCATTTTTCTCCTCTTAATTTTAGCATTATTGAATCTATAGCCAAATATACATCTCCTGGTCCAAGGGTTATAACTATATCTCCCGGTTTAGCAATATGTGAAACAAGATCCGCTACAGCTTCAAACTTTGAAGCAAAAAATACATTTTTCCCTGGATTTAAGGTCTTTATCCAATCAAACACTTTTTCGTTAGTAATGCCTTCAATGGGATTTTCAAATGCTGAATATATAGGAAGCACAATTACAAAATCTGCAAGATAGAAAGGCTTTGCAATACTTTCTTTAAGCGAAAACACACGGGTAAATCTATGTGGTTGGAAAATTGCAATAATTGATGCATTCGGAAAGTGATTCTTTAAAGCCTTTAACGTAGCTTCAACCTCAGTTGGATGATCTGCATGATCATCAAAAATATGGATACCCTTAACACTACCCTTATATTCAAGCCTCCGCTTGGGTAATGAAAAATCCCTTAAAGAAGATTCAATTTCATCAAAAGAAACATCAAGTAATCGGCCGACAAGAATTGATGCAAGAGAATTTGACAAATTCTGCTCTCCAAAAACATTAATCTTAAGAAGAGGAGATTTTTTGCCTAATACATTTGCTATAAACGCTATCCCATCCCGTTCAAATGAGTAATCAAGTATAGTTGCATGAGCTTCTTGATTTTTGATGCTATAATAGAGGGGAGGCTTTTGAAGATTTTCTGAAACCTCAAAGGCTGTTTGATCATCCCTGTTAACAACAACTGTTTGAGAATGTTCCATAAACTCAAAAAAGGCGCTTTTAAGATTTTCAAAATCCCAATTGTAAGAGTTTAGATGGTCTCTATCAATGTTTGTAACAATGCCTATGTGTGGATTAAAAAGTAAGAACGTCTTGTCACTTTCGTCAGATTCAATAACAAAATACTCTGCTAAAGGTAAAAAACGTTTATTCTGCTTATGATCTCCACCAATATAAGAATTTACACGAAATTTCTTACTTAAGATTTCCGAAATAAGAGATGTAGTTGTTGTTTTTCCGTGAGTACCTGCAACAACTACACTTTTGTAGTCTTTTGCAATCTCTGCAAGCGCTTCGCCACGTCTTTCAATTGGAATACCAATTTCTTTTGCCTTTAATAAATGCGGATTATCAGCCGGAATCGCAGATGAAAAAATAATCTTATCAATAGTCTTATCAACTTCAAATTCCTTTGGATTTACATCAACCCCAATTCCTTTTAGGTAATGTGTTGTCTCATTTTCTTTGACATCAATCCCCAAAACGTTATATCCAAGCGCTGTATAAATTTCTGCAAGGCGCTTCATCCCAACTCCCGCAACTCCAAGCAAAAGTACTTTTTTCATCTATCTTCCTCTAACAAATCCGCAATTCTTTTCTCTGCATCCTTAGGATAATGTTTACTACATTCCAAATTTATTATACGAAAATAATTTTTAAAATCCACTATTTTTTTAACCAAAATTTCCTTCGAAAGATTCTTTTCCTCAATAACAGTAACACATCCGTATTTTTCAAAATATTTTGCATTGTAAAATTGATGATTGTCCCTTGCATATGGAAATGGAACAACAATTGAATATACATCATTGAGAACCAATTCAGATAGGGTCATTGCACCTCCTCTTGTCACCGCTATTGACGAGACTGCATATGCATAACCCATTTTATCAAGATAGGGATATACTCTCAAATTTTGATGGTTGTCCAAATTATTAAATTCTTGAAAGAATTTGTTTCCTGTTATAAAAATAATTTGAATATCTTCCTTCAAAAGTTCTGGAATAGCCTCTCTAATTATTTTATTTAAATTGTATGCTCCACCGCTACCACCAAATGCAAGAAGAGTAAATTTATCTGCAAAGTTAAAAAATGAAAGTGCTTCTTTCCTATCTTGGTTAATAACTTCCTTTCTTACAGGATTCCCCACAAAAACGCCTTTTTTGCCAAATTTATTATTCACATCCTCAAAGCCCAAAAATACCGTTCTTGCAAATCTTGAAAATATAAGGTTTGTCTTTCCTGGTATGATATTTTGCTCATAGAGATAAATAGGAACTCTATATAAGATACCTGCAAGTAAGATTGGAAGTGAAACATAACCACCTCCACCAAGTATCTTATCAGGTTTTATTTTATTAATTATCCTTAAGGCATCAAAAAATCCTCTAATAGAAAAAACAATAAACTTAAAAAGCTTTACTATATTAAAATCAAAAAGAGAAGCAGAGACATATTCTATCTTAAATTTGTAATCTTTTACAACTTTTTCTTCAATACTACCACGCCTTCCAATAAGGACAACTTCATGTCCTCGACTTCTTAATTCTTCTCCTATGGGTATCAAAGGATATATATGACCACCCGTACCGCCGCCTGCAATAAGTATTTTCATCAATCAACCTCTGTTCTTGAAATATTTATTAAAATTCCGATCGCAATGAAATTTGCAAGCATATTATTTCCACCAAAACTCACAAATGGAAGAGGAACTCCTGTTGTTGGCATTAAACCTAAATTTACAGCAATATTTATAACTGCAAAGTAAGTAATACCAAGAGTTAAACCCAGCGCAAGAATCCTTGAAAAAGTAGACCTTGCATTGCTTGCAATCTTAAAACCTATGAATATCAAAGAAAGATAAGCAATTAAAAGAAGTATAACAAATACAGCTCCAAGTTCTTCACCAATCACAGGAAGTATAAAATCAGAAATCGATACAGGCAAAACAGAAGGATACTTAAAAATACCCTTCATAAAGCCAACGCCTGTAATTCCACCGCGAGCAAAGGCTCTAAGAGATTGTAATGTTTGAAGCGCCTCATCACTTGCATGTGCGTATGGATTTAAAAAAGCAACAACACGTCTATGCCATTCACTATTGAGAGGAATCATTAGAATTACTCCAAGAAAACTCAAAATACTAAATCCCAAAAACTCAACCAAAGGCATTCCAATGATGTGAAGCAAAGTAAATCCAGTCAAAAAAACTTGTGCTGCACTTCCCATATCAGGTTCAAAAGCAATAAGAACTGCAATAAGCCCAACAAGTGCAAATGTTAAGGCATAAATTTTTGGAACATTTTCTTCATCAATTGGATCTCTAAATATACGCGCAATCAGTAAAGAAATCCCTATATAAGCAAACTGTGAAGGTTGAAAAGTAACAATTCCAAAATCAACAAAACGTGAAAGTTTACCATTTAGAAGCAGAAACAAAAGCAATATAAATAATGTAATATAACCAATTTTCGAAAGAGGAGCAAGTCTTTTATGATTAAAAAACGCAAAAAACAACATCAGTGAAACGCCCAATGCAAAAGAAATAATTTGCTTTAAAATAAGATTCTGGTATACAATACTTAAACTACCACTTATGAATATTCCAAATAAACTAAGTAAAACTGAAATAAAGATAAGCGAAGCAGAATATGGATTTATCAATTTTTTCATAGTTCATTTACTATTTCTTTAAATTGTTCTCCCCTGTCTTCGAAATCTCTAAACATATCAAAACTTGCGCATGCCGGAGACAGCAATACTATATCATTAGGTGACGCAATTGTTTTTGCAAAATTTACTGCTTCTTTAAGACTTTTAACTATGGCAAAATCATGGAAGTTTGCGTTTATTGATGCTTCCTTTAATTGAGGGGCTGTCTGTCCCAGAAGGATCAAAAACTTAACTCTACTTTTAAACATTTTTGCAAGCTGAGTAAAATCGTTATTTTTGCTACTTCCACCTGCAATGAGAATAACCTTTTTATCAAAAGCCTCAAGCGCTTTTATGGTTGAGTCGGGCGTTGTAGATTTTGAATCATTTATAAAAATTACGCCATTAACTTCCCGAACATATTCAAGCCTATGAGGTAAACCTTTAAAACTTCTAATTCCCTTCCTTATAACTTCAAAATTCACACCCATTACAATAGAAGATATTACACTTGCAAGGGTATTTTCAACATTATGCAGTCCTAAGAGTGGAATTTCTTTCCTATCAATAATTTCTATAGGTTCGCTAAATTTGTTCTCTTTAAAAAAGATTTTATTATCTTTTAAAAACGCACCACTATTAACAACTTCTTTTAAGGAAAAAAAGTATTTCCTTGGCTTAATTTCATCTGAAAGTTCTCTTACAACTACATCATCATAATTTAGAATAGCATAATTAGATTCTGTCTGGTTCATGAATATCCTCTTTTTTGCTTTGAAGTAATCCTCCATCGAAGCATACCTATCAAGGTGATCTTCTGTAAAATTTAAAAAGACGGATACCTTTGGATGGTATTGTTCAATTGTCTCAAGTTGAAAACAACTTGTTTCAAGAACTGCATATTCTGGATTTGGATTCTCAAGAAGCAACTCGGAATATGGCGTTCCTAAATTCCCACCAACAACTGTATTCGGGTTATGCAATTTAAAGATATGACCAGTTAGGGCAGTTGTTGTACTCTTTCCGTTTGTTCCAGTAATAGCAATAACCTTTGTATTTGGCGCAAACATATTAGCAAATTCAAGTTCGCCAATTATTTTTATACCTTTTGATTCAAGGTCTTTAACAATAGGAGAGTTCAAAGGAATTCCAGGAGAAAGGACTGCAAGATCAAAAGTTGAAAATTTTTCAAATGAATGTTTACCAATTTCGTAAGAAATACCGTTCTCCTTAAGTATTGGCTCAAATGATCTAACCTCTTTATTGTCCGCAATTTCAGTTAAAAAAACTTCAAAGCCATGCTTTTTAGCAAGAATACTTGCAAATACTCCAGACCTTCTTGCACCAACAACAAGGATTTTCATTATCTACCTCCACTATAATCCTATAATTTTTAACACTACAACTATTATCACCATAAATGCTGTAATAACACTAAATCTATAATCTATTTTTGCTTCTGACCAGCCCAAAATTTCAAAGTGATGATGAATTGGGGTCATTTTAAAAACTCTTTTACCATGAGTTGCCTTGAAGTAAGCAATCTGTATAAAAATAGAAATTGCCTCAATAACTGGGATAATTGCAATAAAGGGAAGATATAATTCTGTTTTAAAAACTATCGAAAGAGATGCAATTGCACCCCCAAGAGCCGAGGCACCCAAATCCCCCATAAATATTGATGCTTTTGGGCTATTAAACCATAAAAACGCAAGAATAGAAATAAGCAAAGATAAAGAAAATCCGAGTAAAAGGAAATTCTTTGTAAGGTATGAAAGAAAAATGAAAGTTAAAAGCATTATAGACACAATACTTCCAAGCAATCCATCCACACCATCTGTAAGATTAAAGGCATTTACTGAACCAACCATCATAATAAAAAAGAGTAAAAAGTAAAGAATCGGTCCAAAATTCAAATTCAAACCAAGAAATATTACATTAAAATTCATTATATCTTTGAAGACAAAAAAAAGAAATACTGTTGCAACCGAAAAGAGAATAAGTTTGCTCCTTATTGAAAGACCCTCAGATGAGGACTTTCGGGAAGTCAAAATATCATCTATAAGGCCAATAAAACCAAACAGAATTGTTGAAGAAATTACAAAAAGCAATTTTGTAAAAGTATCGTAAGGCACTTTTAACACAAAAAGAAGCGGAATTATAAAAGCAATTGAGATTAAAAATATGATACCTCCACCACGGGGAGTACCTTCCTTCTTTTTATGAGATTCAATTAACTCCTCTCGCACATGTTGAACAAGATTGCTTCTTTCAAGAAAATCTGTAAGGTACTTTTCAAAAAATATCAAAAAGAAAAATTCAATAATCATTAAAGCAAGAAAAATTATTTCACTTTTCATCTTTATACCTCTCCTTCAATATATCAACAAATTTTTCCATCTTCATAGCACGGGATCCTTTCACTAAAAAGTAAGTTCCGTTTGGAAAATCGAATGTCTTTAAAAATTGAGAAAGAGTATCACTATCCTCAAAATGATATTTAATGTTTGCGTTTCCTTTTTCCTGCATCAATTTTGAAAGATTCCCGTAAGTAATAAGAGCGTAAGGATTAATCTCTGATATAACTTCACCAACTTTTTCATGGAGAGTATTTGAAGATTCGCCAAGTTCAAGCATATCCCCAAGAATTAAAACAATAGGTCCTTTTGCTGATCTTAACCTTTCAAGGGCAAAGTTCATTGACAGAGGATTAGAATTATAAGTATCATCAATTATTGTCATGCCGCTGAGTTTTATCTTTTCGCCTCTTCCTTTATATGGTTTAAATTCCTTTAGTGCAGAAACTACATAATCAGGATCAACACCAACATAAACTGAAGCAGCAAAAATTAGTCCAACATTATATACAAATCCATTATATGGAAGTGTAAACTCAAAAGATCTATCCTGAATATTGATTTTTAATCTCAAAAAATCAAGATTTTCTTGAAGAATTTTTAACCTAAAATCATTTTCCTCCCTAAATCCAACTTTAAATACGCCCTTTAACCCGTTAGAAGCGAGGCGAAGAAGTTCGTCATCACCGTTTACAAAACAAACACTGCCTCTATCTAAAACGAACTTTGCTAATTTAAATTTCTCTTTTAAAACGCCATATCTATCACCCAAATATTCAAGGTGGGAATCTCCTACATTGGTAATAATGCCATAATGTGGTTTTACTACATCAAGTAAGACATCCATATCGTTTGGTTTTTGAACGCCCATCTCTACCACAATAAAATCTTCCAGATTTGAAACTTCATTTGCAAAAAATAACGGAAGGGAAATATCGGTATTGATGTTACCTTCAGTTTTTACAACATTAAAACGCTTTGATAAAGCAAGAAATAAACCTTCTTTTGTTGTAGTCTTACCTGCGCTTCCTGTTATTCCAAAAATTGCGCCATTAATTTTATTTCGTGCAAAATTACCAAGATGTTTTAAAAATTCAGCAGTTGATTTAACCTTAATAATAGGTTTGCTTTCTCCTACATCATTCTCAACAATTGCAAAAATAGAGCCTCTTTGAAGTGCATCGGATACAAAATTATGACCATCAGTTGTATTCCCTTTCAAAGCAATAAAAATATCTCCTTTTGAAACATTTCTAGAATCAATTACAAATCTATTGTAATCATTCGGTAATGGAAAATCCTCTTCATGATAAATATCTTTAAACAGTTCATGAAGGTCAATCTTCATGGAACACCTCTTTTACAATATCAATATCTCTAAAATGAATTATGCTTCCGTTAGATAATCTCATCTTTGATTCAACTCCTCTTCCAAGAATTGCAACTATATCGTTTTCTTTTGCATTTTCTAAAGCATACTTTATTGCTTTAATCCTATCAGGTATAACCTCATGCTCAATTGAAACAGAGGATTTGAGATCCTTAATTATTTCATCTACGTTGCGACCACGAGGATCATCAGAAGTTATCACACAAAAATCGGCAAATTTACTTACAGCTCTTCCCATCGCAATTCGTTTTTCTTTTTCAGAGGTTCCTACAGCTCCAAATACAACAATTAAATGATTACCATTTCCCTTGATACTCTCAAGAACATTTTCAATTTCTTCTGCATTATGGGCATAATCGATAACAACTTTAATCCCTTTAAGGGTATAAATTTCCATTCTTCCTGGAACTGAAGCAGTCTTTGCAAATTCTTTTATTTTTGAAAAACTTGCCCCTTCTAACATTGCGTATGATATAACCGCCAAAAAATTGTAGGCATTGTATCTACCCAGAATAGGTAAATCTATCGTGCCAAGAAGGGTCCCACTCTCATATACTTCAAAAGAAATTGATAACCCATGATTTTTAAGGTTTTGAAAAGAATAATCAAATTTTACATCATCACCATAAAAGATTGGATCTTTTGAAACCTCAATAAATCTATCGATAAAAAGCGAGTTCCCATTTAGTATTGGAGATTCAAAACCCTCAAAAAAAGAAACTTTTGTATTCAAATAATCCTCAATAGATTTGTGATAGTCTATGTGATCAACTCCCATTGTTCCAAGGATTTTCCTTTTAAAATTTATTCCGTATATTCGCTTATCCTTAATCCCATGTGAGGAAACTTCCATAAAGACATATTTTACTCCATCATCTGACATTGTTTTAAGATATCGGTGTAAGTCAAAAGGAAACGGTGTTGTTGGTGGATCTAAGTCTGTTAATGAGAATTTGTCCTTTATACCAATGCCAATTGTTCCGATAAATCCGGAAGGCACTCCTAAGAAATTAAAAAGTCTATAGAGGAGATATGCTATTGTAGTCTTTCCCATTGTCCCTGTTATGCCTATTATGTTTAAACGTTTTGAAGGGTCACCATAAAAAAATGAAGAAATTTTTGCAAACGCCTCTCTTGAATCAGATGCTTTAATAACGAGGATATCTTTGTCAAATTCTAAATCATTCTCAACAATTACCCCAACCGCACCTCTTTTTACAGCATCAGCAATAAATTCATGTCCGTCAAAATTTTCACCTCTTAACGCAACAAATAAATCGCCATTTTGTATTAGTCTTGAATCTGTCTTTATTCCAAAAAAATCTCTATCAAGATTTCCAAAAACTTCAAATTCTTTAAATTTTTCTTTTAAAGTTCGCCCATTCATTTTTCAATCCTCAGATATTTTACAAGAAATGTCCCTATTTCTGAAAATAAGGGTGCAGATGCAGTTGTTGAGTATTGAGGAATTCTAGTTTCATTTATAGAAACAATTACTGAAACTTTCGGGTCTGGATAGGGAACAGCACCAAAGAAACTGTATATGAGTTTCGTATGAGAGTAGCCACCGTTTTCACTCGGCTTTTGAGCAGTACCAGTTTTACCCATCACCTTATAGCCTACTATCTTAGCCTTAGGTGCACCAATTTCAACGACCTTTACCATTGCACTTTTGATAAGATTAAGATTTGTTTCACTTCCAATTGTTCTTCGGAGAATCGGAAGAGAAGAATAAATAACATTTCCTTTGGGGTTTTTAATTTCTTTAATTAGGTGTGGTACATATAGTTTTCCACCATTTACAATCGCATTTAATGCTGATAACATCTGAATCTGTGTTACAGCAATGCCCTGTCCGAAGCCCATATTCGCAACTTCAACATCTCCTATGCTTCTTGGGGATGGTACAATTCCTTTCTCTTCCCCCAAAAGTTCGATTTGAGTCTTTTCACCAAAACCGAAAAGTTTAAAATATTTTAGAAGAGTTTCCTTTTGAAGTTTTAGCGCAATTTGAGCAAATGCAACATCGCAAGAATTAACAAGGATATCGGTAAGTCCGTGTTCTTCTCCGTGCTTTTTCCAACATGACATAATTCTATCCTTGACTTTAATTGAACCACTGCAATAAAAGTTATCGTCTGGCTTTAGCTTTCCTTCTTCAAGAGCCGCAAGAGCAACAATTGGCTTCATTACTGACCCTGGCTCATAATTAAAGGTAGTTGGAAGATTAGGCATGATCTTGTCAAAATTTGTAGGATCAAAAGAAGGATACGAGACCATAGCAAGAATTTCATTAGTTTCAGGATCTGTAACTATGGCAAAGCCACTTTTTGCATTGAATTCTTCGACATATTTTTTAACAAGTTCATAAACCTTCGCTTGAATATTTATATCAATTGTTAGAGTTACATCATTTCCTTTAACGGGTTCAAGAACATATGTTGGTGCACCCAATACATCAGGCTCGGCAAAATTAAATGTTCTAAAAGAGCGTCCGTTTCTACCTTTAAGGTAGTCATCCAAAGATAACTCAAGTCCAGTAAGGCCACTACCATCTGCACCGACAATTCCAATTAAAGGCGAAACAATTTCACCAAAGGGATAAACTCTTTTGTAAGTCTTAGTAAAGACAACTCCATCTCTTAAATTTAGGGCGTCAATCTTTTGCTTCGTATTCTCTGAAACAGAAGTTGAAACAAGTACATATGATTTTTCACTAAAAAGTTTATTTAACTCTTCATTGGAAAACTTAAGATCACTTTTTAAGATACTCTTTATTTTATTAAGATTCACACTATCAATGATACTGGGGTTTATATCAAGTTCAAAGGTAAGCTCATCTGTTGCAAGCTTCACACCAGATCTATCAAGTATATCCCCACGTTCTGCTCTTAAAATATCATAACTTGGAACTACCTGAGGAGCAAATTCTGCAAGAAGCCTACCTCTATTGATAATAGCCAAATCAACCACTCTTCCCATAAATAAAACAAAGACAAAAACGAATAACAAGAAGGAAATCAATAACCTTCTTTTAAAAATGTCTTCGCTACTTTGGGTTAATTTCCACGACATAGAAATTCTTAACCTCAATCATATGAAGTTTTTCTTTTGCAATTGTTTCGACATAAGTAGGGTCTTGTAATTTGAGGTACTCGTAAGTGAGTAATTGATTTCTTGTTTTCAATGCTTCAATCTCAGCATCAAGACTTGAAATTTGTATTTTAATTTTTACTGTAGCAAAAAACAGCCCCCCATAAATGATAATAAGAACAAACAAAACTGCAAGAAGAATTGTCGTCCTAAGTCTCATACAACCTTCTCCGCCACTCTTAATTTTGCACTTCTTGCACGCCTATTATTTTCAATCTCCTCCTCTTTTGGTTTTATTACATGTTTATTAACTAACTTTAATGTTGGGTTATTTCTAAACGATTGTTTTACAAGCCTGTCTTCAAGAGAATGATACGTAATGATCGCAATGCGACCTTTTGGAAGCAATAGAGTTGGAGCGCTTTCCAAAAATTCCTTTAGATTATCAAGCTCTCGATTTATAAAAATCCGGAGTGCTTGAAATGTTCTTGTTGCTGGATGAATTCTGTAATAACCTTTAGGATAAACACCTTTTATAATCTCTGCAAGCTGTGTTGTAGTTTCAATTGGATGTTTTTTCCTTTCTTCAATAATGCGCCTTGCAATTTTAGAGGCAAGCGGATCTTCACCATAATAAAGGATAATATCTCTTATCTCACTTTCCTCAAAATTATTAACAATGTCATAAGCAGTATACCTTGTGCATGGTCTACACATTCTCATATCAAGAGGCCCTTCTTTCATAAAAGAAAACCCTCGAGACTCGTCTTCAAGTTGCAAAGATGAGACACCCAAATCTGCAAGTATGTGTGTAACATTTTTTGCAAAAGGAAGAATAAGAGACTTAATTTCCTTAAAGTTGCCAGGAACTATAACAAAATTATCAGAAACTTGAAGAAGCCTTTGCTTTGCCCTTTCAATTGTTTCATAATCCATATCGATACCAATAAGAAAACCCTTGGGGATTCTTTTAAGAATTTCAACAGAATGTCCACCTTCTCCTAATGTTGCGTCAATAACAATAGAATCTTCCTTTAAATTCAACAAATCAATTGTCTCATTTAACAATACAGGTATATGATGTATTTCCATCAATTGATATTATATGCGAATTTTAGTTTTTTTGATTATTGCGAGATTCTTTCGGGATGCGAATAGATATTAAAGCGATTGCCCCGCAAAAACCCTACGAGAGTGATATTGAGGGAGTCTCCACTTTTAATTGCAAGAGTTGAAACCGCTGATTGAGAAACAATTATTTTTGAATTTATTTTAGAAGCAATTTGAACAATGTTATAATTAATTCTTCCTGAAGTAAAAAGAAGCGTCTCGTCTCTCATTTCATTATCAACTAAAAAACCTACCACTTTTAAAACTGCGGACAACCTCGAGATATCCTCAAAATATGCAAGAAGATTATCTTTAGTTGCCACAGAAACAATATGAGTGCCGCCAGTTATAGCAAAGGTATTTGAGTGTGTCAAAGTTTGTTTCATTAATGTGAAAAGTGAACTGGCTTTAATAACATCAATTTTATTGATTTCATTAAAATCGATACTTTTGGATCTTTTCGAGACAATTTCAAAATACAAATTTACTGAAAAATCATTTTCTTTTGATGAATAATTTAAAATTTCGTTTTTCGAAACAATGATGTTATTATAAAAAAGCACACCCAGGGCAAGATAAAATTCATTTTTATTAGAGTAAAAGACAGACTGAACAAGTTCTCCATTTGCAAAGACATTGAGGATTTTCTCCTCAACAACAAAATCATCTAAATTAAAAATATTTCCATTTTCAAACCGCAAAATCTTGAACTTTTTCATCTTCTAATATTTTGCAGATTTTATCAAAGTCATTTTTGGTATTAATATTGAGGAAGGTCAATAGTTCTGGATCAATATTTCTTATTTTATTTGGATCAAAAAATTGAACATCAAAATCCAAAAGGCTCCTCAACTTCAAATCGCAAACATCAATGTTTTTTTCTATTTTTGGAAGTAGTTTCTTACTATAAAAAGCAAAAAGCGGTTCAATGTAGCCATTTTCGAGTTTCGGAACGCAAACCTTTGCTCCATAATCTAAACTTTCCCTCATATATTTTAAAACCTCTTTATTTATAAATGGCATATCACATGCGGTAAGAAAAACAAAATCCACATCAAATACTTTCAAAGCAGTATATAGCCCACCCAAGGGACCCAAATTAGGTATTAAATCTTCTAAAAATTCATAATTTCCAATAGGAGCCTGCCTCCCAATGAAGACAGGCTCCTCCTGAAAAACATCCTTGAGTATTCTATAAGTTCTTTCAAAAATTAATTTACCATTAATAGTAAGGAAGAATTTATCGCTTCCAAATCGTCTACTTTTACCACCAACAAGGATAACAGGTTTTATTTTCATTATTTTTTCGTATTCATTAAATACACAACCCAATAGATAAATCCAACAAAGAATGCACCACCGACAAGGTTCCCGAGGGTAACGGGAATGAGGTTTACAGTAAAAAGTGTTCCCCAATTAAGATTAGCAACATCAGCAATTGTTTTCCCTGCTGCTTCAAGTACTTTTGGGTTTCCTTTCAAGAAGATTCCGTAAGGTATGAAGAACATATTTGCAACTGAGTGCTCAAAACCAGAGGCAACAAAAGCCATAATTGGGAAATAGATTGCAAAGAGTTTTCCAATTACATCTTTAGAAGCCATTGCCATCCAAACTGCCATACATACAAGCCAATTACAGAGAATACCCCTAAAGAATGCTTGTGCAAAAGTAAGCGAAGTTTTGGACAAGGCAACCTTTAAGGCATTCGAACCTACAAGCGTGTTATTTAAAGACCAAGTCCCACCCCAAAAAAGAAATGCAGCAACAAGAATTGATCCAACAAAATTTCCAATGTAGACAACAACCCAGTTTTTAAGAAGTTCTACCCAACTAACTTTTTTATCAAGAGCTGCAATAAGGACAAGGTTATTACCAGTAAAAAGTTCTGCTCCACCTATAACTACCATCATAAGGCCTACGGTAAAGACAGACGCCGAAAGAAACCTTGTAAAACCAAAGCCAAGAGTTGAGTCAGACCCTACAAGTAAAAACAGTTGAGCCCCAAATGCAATGTAAACACCTGCAAGGATTGCAAGAAGAAACATCTTTAAAAGCGGAAGTCTGCATTTTCCAACCCCAGTTTCACACATTTTAGCTGCAACATCTTTTGGTGGAAAGAAATTTACATCGTTCATACTTACCTCCTTTATTTAAATTTTTTCTATTGCACACCCACACGCCTTAAATTCGGGAATTCTTGCAATAGGATCAATTGCATTAATTGTAAGAATATTTGCATTTGCTTCCGAAAAGTGGAAACTTACAAATACAACACCTTTCTTCGGTTTTGTAGATACCTTTGCTTTTACAACAATTTCTCCCCTTCTTGTTTTAACTTTTACCTTATCTCCATCTTTTATATTGAGTTTCTCTGCATCTTCTGGATTTATTTCAACAAAATTCTCAGGTACAAAACTTTCAAGTACCTTAACTCTTCGAGTTTCATTCCTTGAATGATAGTGAAACAAAATTCTTCCGGTTGTAAGGATAAAAGGATATTCGCTATCAGGAACTTCAACAGGTGGTTCAAATTCAACAGCTGATATAAGTGCTTTTCCGTTGGGCCGTTTGAAATTACCTCCATAGTGCAAAATTCTTGTTCCTGGATGATTTTCATCTGGGCATGGCCACAAAAGAGAATTTTCCTTAAGCCTCTTATATGTAATGCCTTTTAAAGATGGTGTTAATTCACGAATTTCTTCCCAAATTTCTTCTGCATCCCTATAGTGCATTGGATAACCCATACGGGTTGCGACTTCACAAACAATTTGCCAATCATCTTTTACATTTGGATGCGGTGTTCTTCCTGGATTCAAAAGTTGTACTCTTCTTTCAGTGTTTGTAAAAGTACCAAACTTTTCATAAGAAGCCTTCGCAGGAAAGACAACATCTGCAATTTGAGCTGTTTCCGAAAGGAAAATATCCTGAACCGCAAGGAATTCAAGTTTCTCAAAACCTTCCTTTACATGACGAACATCAGCTTCCGTTACAAGAGGGTTTTCGCCCATTGCATAAACTGCTTTTAATTTGCCTTCAAGTGCCAGATCTCCAAATTGAGAAACAGCATAGCCAATATTTTCTGGAAGTTTAACCTTCCAAAATTCTTCGAATTTTTTTCTTACATTTTCTTCAGTTACCTTTTGATAACCAGTATAGACATCAGGTAATGCTCCAACATCACATGCACCTTGCACATTAGCCTGTCCTCTTAAAGGATCAATGCCATTTCCCTCTTTTCCGATATGCCCTGTAATCAAGGCAAGATTTGCGATACTTAAGACATTATCAACTCCAACATGATGTTGCGTAATTCCCATCGTATAGAAAATCATCGAATTTGGACCTTTTGCATAGGTTATTGCAGCAGTTTCTATAAGCTTTTTATCAACTCCTGTAATTTCAGAAACTTTGTCAAGATCATATTTATCAAGGACCTTTAAGAGGTTTTCAAAACCTTCAGTATGATTTTCAATAAATTCCTTATCAATAAGTCCTTTATCAACTATTACCTTCATCATTCCGTTTAAAAGAGCAACATCAGTTCCCGGATAGTGTTGGATAAAGATATCTGCATATTTTGCAAGATCAATATTTCTTGGATCACAAACTATAAGTTTTGCTCCCTTTTTCTTTTTGTTCTCCTTTATAAATTGAGCAATAACAGGGTGAGTTTCAGTTGTATTTGAACCAATTACAAACATAACCTCTGCATTCTTAATATCATCTATAGGGTTTGTTGCGGCACCTGCTCCAAGAGCTTTACCTAAACCTGAAACTGTTGAGGCATGACACAATCTTGCACAATGGTCGATGTTGTTTGTTCCTATAACTGCTCTTGCAAATTTTTGCACTACATAGTTGTCTTCGTTTGTGCAACGAGCAGATCCAAGCACGCCTATTGCATCAGGTCCATATTTATCCTTTATCTCAAGTAATCTTTTTGCGGTGTAGTCAAGGGCTTCTTCCCAGGTTGCAGCCCTGAAAACTCCATTTTCTTTTATAAGGGGAGTTGTAAGTCTTTCGGATGAATTCACATATTCATAACCATATCTTCCTTTCACACATAATCTACCTTTATTTGGTTCCCTGTCTACTCCCCTTGCCATTACAAGATTATTATTCTTATCTTTAAAAATTGTTAAATTACAGCCAACACCGCAATAAGCACAAATAGTATCCGTTTTTTCAAAATTGAAGATTTTTCCTTTGCCTATTCGTGGTTTTTCAATTAATGCTGCTGTTGGACAAGCCTGAACGCACTCAGCACAGAATTGACAATTAGTTTCTTCTAAAGGAAGATTAAAAGGAGTTGATACAATTGACCTGTAACCTCTCATTGCAATAGCAATTGCCTCAACGATTGCTTGGTTTTCACAAGCATCAACACAACGTCTACAGAGAATACATTTCTGTGGATCAAACTGAATAAATGGGTTTTTATCCCAGGGTGTTTCTTTCTCATATACGAAAGCATCTTTTTCATCAAGAAATTGGCTCTTCTTTATTCCAAATTGATATGCAAGATCCTGAAGGACGCAATCCCCATCTTTATCACAAGTCATACAGTCCAAAGGGTGATGGGCAAGCGCAAGTTCAAGATTCATTTTTCTAGCTTCATAAATTAAGTCCGAATTAGTAGTAATTTCCATACCCTCTGTAACTTCAGTAATGCATGCTCTTTGAAGCGTTCTTGAACCCTTTACCTCCACAACGCACATTCCACAGGAACCCTCTTCTGCAATACCTTCAAGATAGCAAAGAGTTGGAATTTCTATGCCAATGGATTTACAGGCCTTTAAAATTGTAGTGCCTTTTTCAAACTGATAGGGCTTACCATCGATTTTAACATTCACTAATTCACTCATTTGATACCTCCTCGGTTATTTCTTCAAATTCACAAACATTTGCATTACATTTTCTCTGTTTTATATGCTCAAGCCATTCAGTTCTATATTTAACAAGTGATTGAGAAATTATATTGGGAGCAGTTTGTCCTAACCCGCAAAAAGAAGTTAATTTCATTGTTGTAGATAGTTTTTCAAGTCTTGTAAGATCACTTTCTTCACCAAGACCTCTTGAAATATAATCAATTATTTTGTACATTTCCTCTGTGCCAACCCTACATGGCGTACACTTTCCACAGGATTCATGTCTAAAAAAATATGCAATATTTTTTGCAATATCAACAATACATCTATCCTCGCTTAAAACCACAATAGAACCAGATCCGGGCCCTGCTTCAATTTTAGCAAGTGAATTAAAATCAACAGGTGCATCTAACTCTCCGGGAGTTATAAGGCTTCCAGAAACTCCACCCAGGATTACCCCCTTAAGAGATTTGCCACCTTTTACACTGAAACCGACATCGTTTATTATTGATGAAAGCTTAACTCCAAATGGGATCTCGATTACACCTTTGTAATTTATATCCCCCATTAAACTGAAAAGTTTAGTACCGTATGATCCTGGAACTCCAAATTTTTTAAACCATTCGGCACCATTTACTACGATTGGTGGAATATTTGCTAATGTTTCAACATTGTTAATTACAGTAGGTTTTCCCCAAAGGCCATAAGTTGGTGGATATGGAGGTTTCTTCCTTGGCTCGCCACGTTTTCCTTCAATTGATTCTATAAGGGCAGTTTCTTCGCCACAGATATAAGCACCTGCACCTTTCTTTATTTCTATATCAAAGTTAAAACCAGAGCCCAGTATATTTTCTCCAAGGAATCCATACGATCTTGCCTGATCTATGGCCTTTTGAAGTCTCTTAATTGAAAGGTCATATTCACCTCTAATGTAAATGTATCCATAATTTGCACCTGTCGCATATCCTGCAAGTATCATGCCCTCAATAAGGAGGTGTGGGTCTCCTTCCATTATTACTCTATCTTTAAATGTACCAGGTTCTCCTTCATCTGCATTACAAATTACATACTTAACATCACTTTTTGCTTTTGCAGTAAATTCCCACTTTTTTCCTGTTGGGAATCCTGCACCACCCCTACCTCTTAACTCAGATGCCTTGACTTCTTCTAATACCCACTCAGGCCCATTTTCAAGAGCCTTTTCTAAAGCTAAATAACCATCTTCAGCAATATATTCTTCAATAGACTCCGGGTTTATCATGCCCACTCTTTTTAGCAATACTCTTTCTTGTATTGAAAGCACTCGCTCCGCACGAGTTTCTTTAAGAATTACATCTTTCTTTCCGATTTCATGTGCAATCTCTTTAACAATCCGTCCTTTTAAAAGGTGTTCTTTGACAATAAGAGGTACATCGCTTGGTTTAACGGGTGCATATATCACGCCATCTGGATAAACAGCAATTGCTACACCCAAATCCTCATATCCAAGACTTCCAGTTGGAGCAACAAGAATTTCATTTTCCAATCCTATGTTTCTTATCTCTTTTGTTAATAATTCCTCTATTTCTTTTGCACCTTTTGCAAGACTCTTAGAATCTTCAGCGACTAATATGTGGCTTCTATAGAGTTTCATAATGCACCTTCCCGAACTTTTTTAATAATAAGAGGTATGTCTTCTTCCTTTAGATTTCCAAAAGGAACATCATCGATCATCATTGAAGGCGCAACTGAACACATTCCAAGGCAACTTGATTCTTCAAGCGTAAACTCCCTATCTTCGGTTGTCTCTCCAAAATCTATCCCTAACTCTTCCTTCAATTTCCTTACAATTTTTTCTCCCTCTGCAAGATGACACGATAAACTCCTGCAAACTCGAACAATGTGTTTTCCTCTTGGTTTTGCAGAGAACATTGTGTAAAGGGTGAGCACCCCATAGACTTTTGAAGGTGATGTTTTAAAAGTCTCAGAAACACGCAAAGCCAAATCTTCAGGGACGTAATTTTCAGGATTTGCTTCCTGAATTTCATGCAAGACGTCTATTAAGGACTTTCCTTTCATTTTTCTCCCCCTTCATTGAACAAACATTAGATGGACATCTCTTGTCCTTTATATGTGCAATATACTCATCTCTAAAATATCTAAGAGTTGACAATACAGGATTGGGAGCCGTTTGCCCTAAACCACAAAGCGAAGTTAGCTTAATTATATTTCCAAGCCTTTCAAGCCGATCAAGATCCTCCATTGTGCCATTACCTGTAGTAATTTTTTCTAAAATATTTAGCATTTGGCGAGTTCCTTCTCTACAAGGGGTACATTTACCGCAGGACTCATCTACAGTAAATTTTAAGAAGAATTTTGCAACATCCACCATGCAGCTCGTTTCATCCATTATGATAAGACCGCCTGAACCCATTATTGTCCCAAGTTGTGGGAGATTTTCATAATCCATTGGCACATCAAGATGCTCTGCAGGAATAACACCTCCAGAAGGACCTCCCGTTTGCGCTGCCTTAAAGGTGTGCCCCTCAGGAATTCCGCCACCAATGTCAAAGACTATTGTTCTAAGAGAAGTACCAAGTGGTACTTCCACAAGACCTGTAATATTAACCTTTCCAGCAAGTGCAAATACCTTTGTGCCAGGACTCTTCTCAGTGCCAAACTTTCTAAAGAAAGATGCCCCTTTTTCAATAATAACTGGAATATTTGCAAGTGTCTCTACGTTGTTAATAACAGTTGGCTTCCCAAAAACACCTTTTTCCACAGGAAATGGAGGTTTCTTCCTTGGCTCACCACGTCTTCCTTCGATGGAGTTAATAAGTGCAGTCTCCTCTCCGCAAACAAATGCACCTGCACCCATCCTCAATTCAATATCAAATGAAAAGTTGGTACCTAAAATATTTTTGCCAAGCAAACCTGAAGCCCTTGCTTGCTTAATTGCTATTTCAAGCCTCTTTATTGCAAGAGGATATTCTGCTCTTATGTAAATATAACCTTTCTGTGCACCAACTGCATATCCTGCAATAGCCATTCCTTCAAGCACAGAATGTGGGTCTCCCTCCAAAACGGACCTATCCATATAGGCACCTGGGTCACCTTCATCTGCATTACATATTATGTATTTAGTGTCGGAGTTTTGCTTATAAGTAAGTTCCCATTTGAGTCCCGTAGGAAATCCTGCGCCTCCACGACCACGAAGTCCTGAATCTTTGACAACCTTAATAACATCTTCCCTTGTCATCTCGGTAATTGCCTTGGCAAGTGCTTCGTAACCACCTTGAGCAATATATTCAGTTATATCTTCTGGATTAATAATACCGCAGTTTCTTAAGACAATTTTTGTTTGTTTTGCAAAAAACGGAACATCGTTTAGTGTCGGAAATTGCTTTTCTTCTTGCTTCCAAAGGAGCCTTTTTACAGGGCGCCCTTTGAGGAAGTGCTCTTCAACAATCTCTTTTGCATCATCTGGCTTAACCTTCGTGTAAATAACACCTTCTGGATAGACAACCATCAAGGGTCCTAATTGACAAGAACCCATACAACCTGTTTCAACGATATTTACTTCTTCAGTTAGATCGTGCTTTTTAAGTTCTTCCTTAAGCGCATCTTCAAAACCGTTACCACCCGCAGCAAGGCATTGCGCTCCAGCACATATAAGTGCATGAATTCTATAAATTTTCATAAACTACTCCTTTGCAATTACCCAGTCGCTTACAATTTGACCATTAATTACATGAGAAGCAACTATTTCTCTTGCCATTTCGGGGGTAACGTGTCCATAATAAACACGTATACCATCTCTTTCGACGGCAACAACTGGTTCCTCAACATCAAGACCCATTGAGCCTCTTTCGATGATTTGAACATCTGTAAAATTTCTTTTCTGAAGTTCATCAAGTATCGCAAGAAGGACGTCTCTTGCACCTGCAGCAATCCCAACTGTGCCCATACTGATGTAGACTTTTACTTTTGCCTCTCCTTGTCTTGTCTTAAGAAACGCCTGCGCTTGTTCCCTTAACTTCCTTAACTCCTCGATTGACTTAATCTTGTCCATCTATGCACCTCCATGCAAGCTCTTTATTTGTTCATTTAAGAAATCTCTAATTCCATTTAATACCAAAGGAGTACAAATTGTTTCGTTGCAAATTTTTTTCAAATCTTCAATTGAAATTTCAAAGACTTTTCCGTTTACTTCATGCCTATATCTGAAATTGATTTCTGGATGAGTGGCAACAACTGAAACTATTGTACTTGCAATATCACCCAAGGGAGGAGTATCTATATGAGATTTTCTAAAGCATATCTTGACGGTTGTTCCTTTCCCTTTTTCACTTTCAATTGAAATTCCTCCATCACATGATTCTGCTTCAAGTTTTAGAAGAGGAAGACCCAAGCCAACTTTCTTATTTTTGGAAGTCGTTGTAAAAGGATCAAATACCTCTTTTAATAAGGTCTCATCCATACCCACACCATCGTCTCTCACTTCAATTAATAGTAAGTCCTTATTATCATCCTCAAGAATATTAAGTTCTATATTTTTGGCATTGGCTTTCAAAGAATTCTCAATTATATCGAGAATATTTAAGGAAAGCTCTTTCACTACATGTACCTCTCAAGTATCTCAATTGCCTTTTCAGGAGTTAACTTCCCGTATATATCTTTTCCATCAACTGCTATTGCAGGCGCAAGACCACAGCAACCAAGACAACGGACAATCCTAACTGCAAATTTGCCATCTTTTGTTATTTCATTTGGTTTTATACCCAGCTCTTCACAAAGTGCATTTAATACCGCTTCACCTCCTTTTACATAACAGGCAGTACCCATGCAGGTCATAATAACGTGATCGGCATCTTTTGTCAATTTAAAGAAGTTGTAAAAAGTTACAACACCATAAACCTTTGAAAGAGGAATATTAAGTTTTTCCGAAATGTAAACAAGAACTTCTTTTGGTAAATACCCAAGTGCCTCCTGCGTGCCATGTAAAACTTGGATAAGAGATTCTGGTTTAGCTCCCCATTTTCTAATCTCCATGTCTACTGCGGGAAAATTTTTTGCTTCCATTTTTCCTCCTTTCGAAAATTATACGCTTATCTTGTGATCTTGTGAAACATAGAGTTCACTTACTTCCTCTAATATTTTTTTATACTTTTCACTCTTGAGTTTGTAATAAACACTTCTTCCGACTTTTCTTCGTGTCACCCAGCCTGCCCTATAAAGTCTGTAAAGATTAAGAGACACGGTTGGTTCTTTCATCTTAAGTTTTTCTACAATCTCCTTAACGGTTTTTTCACCAGTTGTTAAATAGCATACAATTGCAACTCTTATGGGATTTCCAATCGCAGATAGGAACTCAGATGCTCTTACACATTTGCTATAGCTATCACAAAGTAATTTCTTTTTTCTGCCATCACTTATTATTTTATTCAAAAATGAAAATTTTGCAATATATTTGTTGATTATTTCACTATAAAATTTTTGAATAAAATCATTATAAAAAAGAAACAATTAAATTATGTCGTAAAAATATAAGAGTGATATTTTACACAAATAATTTCACATTTTTGTAAAATCTGTTAAAATATAAATGTGAGGGTTGAAGATATTATTAAAATTGTTGACGCAGAAATCTTGCAGAGTGTGGGAAATTGGGAAGCAAACATTAAATATGGTTTCGCTGCCGATCTCTTATCGGACACACTATTTGTTATAAGCAGAGAAGAGGAAGCAATACTATTGATTACTGGCGTCACGAATCCATCTGTTGTAAAAACTGCAAAGATACTGGATATTCCAGTTGTTCTAATAGTAAGAGGAAAACCAGTAGAGCAGGCAACAATAGACCTTGCAAAAAAAGAACAAATCATACTTTTAAGGACAAAGAATATAATGTTTGTGACATGCGGACTTCTCTATAAGGAAGGTCTTCAAGGTGCGCCTTGGAAACTACAATATTAATTTCTGAATTTTTTGTTTTTGGTGATGATTTTGAACATTTAGGGGACGGGACTTTAAAAACAAGAGAAACACTCGATAAAACGCTCAATGAATTTGAATTCTATAAAAAATATCCAGCTCTTAAGAAAGAAAATCTGAGAAAACTTGGCGTTTGCTCTTATGAAGCAGAATCAAATATTGTAATACATGCAAAATTTGGCATAATAAAAACTTACGCTAATGAGAATAAAATAAAAACTATTGCAAAAGATATAGGTCCTGGAATTCCAAAATTACTGCTTGCACTTACTCCTGGATTCTCTACTGCATCTGAAAAGGCAAGAAAGTTAGGATTTGGTGCTGGAATGGGCCTCAAAAACATTCAAAAGATTTCAGACTTTTTTATCATAACTTCAAAGTATGGAAAAGGAACATACTTAACTTTTGAAATTTGGAACGAAGAAATCAACAGGGAGGGAATCAAAATGAAGATAAAAGACCTAATTAAAGAATTGCAATTGGAGATCCTTACAAAATATAATGAAGAAATTCTCGAAAAAAACATTGAAGAAGCCTATGCATGTGATCTTTTAAGTAGAGTTCTTGCTAAGGCTAATGAAGAAAGCACCTGGATTACAATTCAAACAAATGTAAATGTTGTAGGTGTTGCAGTAATAAAAAGAGTGCCTATAATAATCATAACAGAGGGAGAACCTGTACCAGAAGAAACTATAAAGAAGGCTGAAGAAAACTCCATAATAATTGCAAGAACTTTAAACACGACATTTGAATTATCAGGTAAGTTATATACACTTCTTGAAAAAGAAACTAAATAACCTCTTCTAAGGAATAAATGTTAATCCCCTGATAGTTTTTAAGTTTGGGCTTATCGTCAACAACAACATCTGTAAGTCTTAATTTCTTTGCAATAAGAATTGCTTCACCCGTTGTATATTTTCCAGAAACCCTTTTAGCTATATCTTCTGCAAGTCTCTCTTCAATGGTAGTAAGCCCAATTACGGTAATTCGGAATCTTCCTTCCACAATATGAGCTACTTCACTTTTCTGAGAAGCAGAAATGCATGCTTTAGAAAGAAGATCGTTTCTAACTTCTTGTGGGAGTTTATCATTTTCATAGATTTTTCTTAAAACAGAAGCATCTGCTACATATTTTGATTTAAGCTCAATTTTTGTAAATCGTTTAGTCTCATCAAGCGATGGCTTTTGCTCAATTTCGCTTTTTTCCTCTTTTGTGGGACCCTTTTCAATCTTTTCTTCGCGCTTCTTACGATTTTCCTCCTCAAGTTTCTTTAAAAGCTCTTCAAATGTTGATTTAAACTCATCTTTTTTGGTTTTTTCCTCAATCTTTTCTTTGCTAACTGTTTCTTCTTGCTTGGTTGCCCTTTCCTCTTGAACACTTTCCTCAACCTTCTCAATTTCTTCAAGATTGGGCTGTGCAAAATCTGCAAAGGAAACTTCATGCTCTTCTTTAACTTCTTTTTCGAATTCAACGGATGGCTCTTCAACAACAGAGGGCTTCTCAACAATTTCTTCGGTTGGCACTTTTTCTACCTTTTCAGCCTTTCCTGTTTCAGAAACTGTTTCCATATGTAAAACTTCTTCATGTCGAGAAGCTGATTTTTCCTCAGGTTTTGGTTTAATTACTTCCCCTGAAACTTCACCAGTTTTAGCCTTGCTTTCGAGCTCAACTTTTTCTTTTTCCTCAAACTTTTTCTCCTCTTCTTTTCTGAATTCCTCTTTTGTAGGAACTTCTTCTTTTTGCTCCTTAAAAGCCTCTTCTTTTGGCTTTCCTATTTTTTCTTTCTCAATTGTCAACCTATCAGCTCTCCTTGGAGGAGCAGGCCTGAAAATTCGTCGTGTTGGCTCTATTTCTTCTTTAGGCACTTCTTTTACAACTTCTTCTGGTGGTTTAACCGGTATTGTCTTTAATTTTGGAAGTTCCTCTTGAATCTCTTTAGGTTTCACGGGTATCTCTTCAATTGGTGCATTTTCCTTAACTTCAAGATCTTTAACATTAAATGCAATAGGCTTCTTTTTAACTTCCTCAATTTTTACAACTGGGATTTTTTCTTTCTTTCCTTTAGGAATTATAAGGATTATGATTATGAAGACAAATAATCCAAAAATAATGGAAGATACTATATCAACAGTTAAACCTGGAAAATAATTCGAAATGTATGGGTAAATTTGTTCAGAAATAGGTCTTAAAAAACCCAAAATGTTTGATGCGATCCCTTTAAAGAAAGTTTTAATAACATCAAGAAGTGTGCTAACATTACTCTGAATAAAAATTCCTGCAAAAAATGTTGAAACATCTTTCAAAATTTTAGAAAAATATACCTTAATATTTTCAAAAATTTGCACCGCATTTGAGTTTGTATTGTTTGGATTCATTTTATCCACTCCGTTATTTTGACTTCCAGTATTAGTTAAAAGAGCCACATTTATTGGGTTATATAGATCAAGAGATAAAAGCGTCGTAAAAATCTCTTCGTTTCCTTCTATTCCAAGGTCAAAAACAGCAATTTGTTTATTTGATGTTATATCTACTTTTGAAAAACTATCCTTAAAAAGAAATATTTTTGGAGTATATGGAGTTAAAGTGAAACTATTTCCGTTGAAATTCAAGTTTGTATTTTCCTCTGTGCCTACAACAACAACTCTTCTTTGCCTTTCTCCAAAAATTTTTGTTACAATACCAGTATGGAATCTAAAAAGAGTTCCATTATTAAATGACGGAATTTGTTCTCCATCGACATTTCCATATTGGGAATAGGTATAAATAAGGACGGGTTTTGAAAAATTGATAAAAACTTCCTTGTATTCCGTATTGTTTTTCATATAATCGTTAGGATTCAGAATATCTAAGTATTTAAAATCGTTTGCTTTATCAAGAGTAAAGGCTGAAGTTTTATCGTCAAATTTAACTGAAACTGTCGTATTATCAAAAATAGATGAAATTCCAAGTCTTCCAAATGATATAACATTCGCAGAATCAATGCCATAAAGCGTTGCGAAAACATTATCATCTGCATATCCATATTCAATTAAAACAGGGCTATCAGAAGAAATTGTATAAATACCCTGAGCTAATTTAGTGTTGGCATAAAATGAATTTGCCTTAAGCTGAGTGTTAACTAAAACATTTCCATTAGTATCTGTAATCTTAAGATTTGTATCTTTTGTAGTTGTTATAAACAATACCTTAGGAATATACAATTTAAAGAATGTTCCAAAAACTGCACTAACGTCATCGGAAGAGTTTTTGTCAAAAGGAGGAGTAAGTGTAGAAAATTCAACAAAAATAGGTTTAGTTGAACTTACTTTAAAAACCGAATCATCTTTTAGGTCCACAAAAACAGAATCTAAATTTTTGAGCTCCTTCTCAAAAACAACATTATTAGACTTTTTATCTAAAACTGATACCTTGTTAGAATCACCATACGAAACTATAAAAACTCTTCCTTTTCTTGGCACAATAAATTGAGTACCAATAAAATTAGGTATATAGAAATCTTTTTTAATTTGAGGACTACTATCTTGTGGGATTAACTTCAAAATCTTTTTTTCTTTTGCTCCTATCGAAAGCGCAACTTTAAATGTAAAATTGTCATTATCTTCACTAAAATAAATAGGAAGGGGGACGCCATTGTCTAAAAGTAAAAAGTTCTGTGCATTACTCAAGACTTCCTTTTGCACTTTAAACGTAAATACTTTAAAAACAGGGACATCCAATGTATTTTCAACAGAGACACTTATCCCTTCATCTCCTATTACAGGAGAAGAAAAAGCAAACAACAAAATTAAAACAACCAAAACAATCAAAAGCTTTTTCACTTTTTCCCCTTCCTATATGATAATACTTATTAATTTTTTTTCAAGTTATGAGCTCTGTGCTTTCTCCATAATATCTTTTATTTTTTGCTCGACTTCCTTTCCACCAACAACGCATGCATCATAACCTGCACGTCCTTCAGCTATTGCTTCAGCACAAGGACGACACCCAGGAAAACCACAAGCACCACATTCTCCATGTGGAAGGACCTCGTAAATTGCCTGCACTAAAGGGTTTTCCTCTACTTTAAACTTCTCATTAAAAACTCCGAGAAGAATACCAAAAAGCGTACCTAAAATTCCAAGCGTAAAAACAGAAATAAGTATTTCTTTCATTACGCACCTCTACCTATTTAATCATTCCACTAAATCCAAGAAAAGCCAACGAGAGAATTCCAGAAATCATAAAAGCAATTGCCTTCCCTTTGAAAAAGGAAGGTACATCAGAATTTCTTAACCTCTCTCTAATTCCTGCAAGTAAAAGCATTGCAATAGCATAACCAAATGCAATACCAAATCCCGATACAATTGATTCAACAAAATCATATTTATTCATAGAATTTATAAAAGTTGCTCCGAGAATAAGACAGTTAGTTGCAATCAAAGGAAGGTAAATTCCCATTGCTTTATAAAGATTTGGTGATGCCTTTTTGATGTAAATTTCAACAAGACCAACAAATGAACCAATTACAAGTATAAAAGCAGTAATTTGAAGTGCACGCTGTAAACCTGTTGGAATAAGAATCCAGTTATCAATCATCCAAGCAAGAATTGAGGATGAAACTGTTACAAAAATTACAGCAAAACTCATACCTATTGAGTTTGTAAGGTTGTCTGTAAGACCTATATAAGAACAAAGCCCAAGAAACTGGATAAGTATAATATTATTGATTATAGTAGACGAAACAAAAATTTTAAGAAGATTTTCAACATAACTCATCTCTTCCCCTCCTTGTTCCTCAGGTAAGTTTCTATGGCACCAGTAAGTATGCCAATCATAATAAAACCTGCAGGTGGAAGTACCATCAATAACATTGGTTGATAACTATCGGGCATTAATTGGATCCCTGCTAAGGAACCTTTTCCTATAAACTCTCTTACAATTGCAATAGCTAAAAGCACTAATCCATAACCAATTGTATTCCCAACTCCATCCAAAAAAGAATCAAAAATTCCATTATGATAGGCATATGCTTCTGCTCGTCCGATAATGATACAGTTAACTACAACAAGAGAAATATAAAGTTCAATTATCTGATAAATAGCATTAAAGTAAGCTTCAGAAATCAAGGAAGCAATAGTTGTAAATGCAGCGATAACTGTAACAAAAATTGGAACTCTTATCTCGTTTGGAGTAATCTTCCTAATAGAAGAAACTATTATGTTTGATGGAATCTGCACTAAAGCAAATGCAAACGTCATAAGCAAAGCACTCTGGACGGAGTTTGATACTGCAATTGTAGAGCACAAGCCAATTGAAATTATAAGTACAGGATTATTTGGAATTATTGCATCCCAAATTATCTTCAACTTTTTCATTGCCCTGCCTCCTTAAGGTATGAAACAATAGCTTCTCCTGCAACTTTTACTCCCTTTGAAACCGCAGTAGAGGTAATCGTTGCACCAGTCATAGCAATAATATCTTCCTTTGGAACTAATTTATCTTTAATAACATTTTTATTTACGAATTGTCCTAAAAAGGTAATCTTGTCCTTTTTATTAACATAATACTTAGGATTATCTGCATTAGAACCAAGCCCTGCAGTCTCATTCATCTTGAGAATTTTAACACCAGAAACCGTTCCATCGCTTTTCACACCTACAAGCATTTTAATTGGTGCCTGCGAGCCTGGAACAACAACCTTTACAACCATTCCTATATTTTTGCCACTTGCCTTATCTTTAACAAGAAAAGATTCATTTATTGTAACTGATTGATCGCTTGATTGAATAGGTTTATCTAACTTTATAAATTCATAATTACCTGGAAAAACTTCAGATAAACCTCTCTCTAATGCCTTTGCATCTTGCGCTGCAATAATAGGGTTTGTTATCTGAAAAACTACTGCAAGTGCTAATCCTGTAATAGCTGAGATGAGCCCAAGAGTAACAGCAAACTTAAAAACATTATTTTTCATTTTGCCACCTCTTTTTTAGAAAACACACCATAGACTTTTGGCATAACCTTATCAAAGTAAGGAACAACAGCATTTCCTAAGAGAATAGAAAACATAACACCCTCAGGATATGAACTATATTGACGAATAATCACAGTCAAAAAACCTATAAATATTGCGTAATATACCTTTCCCATGGGTGTTATTGGAGAAGAACTGTAGTCAGTTGCCATAAAGAATGCACCTAAAAATAATCCACCTGCAAGAATTGAAAATAGAGGGTCTCTGCCAAAAAGAGGCGAAAGCACAAAAACTGTTCCAATATAAATTACAGGTATTTTCCAATCGATTACTTTTCTTGCTATAAGATAAATGCCACCAATTAAAAGAAGTAGTGCTGAAGTTTCACCTAAACTACCTCCTACTGTGCCAAAGAACAAGGCCTTGTATAAATTTGCCTTTGTTCCAAAATCAGATATAAGCTTTGCGTAGCTTTGTAATTTTACAATACCTAATGGTGTTGCAGTTGTAATTGAATCAACAGGTGTTGCTTGAGAAATATTGGATAACCCAATCATTATTTGAGGCTTTATCCAGGTTGTCATATAAGTAGGCCAAGATACCATTAACACTGAACGTCCCACAAGAGCAGGGTTAAACGGGTTAGAACCAATCCCACCAAAAATCATTTTCCCCAAAATGATTCCCGAAAATGCTCCGACAACAACCATCCACCAAGGAGAAGAAGGAGGTAAAGTCATTGCAAGAAGTAATCCTGAAACTGAAGCAGAAAGGTCGTTTAAAGATGGTTTTTTATGAAAAATAATGTTACCTAATACCTCTGCCAATATTGAAGATACGACAGATATAATTATTACAAGAATCGACCTTAAGCCGAAAATAAAAACGCTTCCAATGAGTGCAGGGGCGATTGCAATGATAACATCACGCATAATTGAAGAAGTCGTTACCTTATCCTTTATATGAGGAGCTGATGTAACGACAAGATCAATATCATAGTTAGCCATTTTGTACCTCCTTTGGGGAGTTTTCCTTTTCTTTCATCTTTTGAGCTTTTAACTTTTCAAAAGCTGCTTGTTTTGCTGCTTCAATTTTTCTTTGTTTTATAATTGCCTGTTTAACACTCTTTATATTTTCAGTTAGATGCCTCTTTGCAGGACATACGTAGGAACAGACACCACATTCAATGCAGTCAAGTGCATGAAGAGTTTCCGCCGTTTTAAGGTCATTTTTTCTCGAAGCATGATCAATTAAAACTGGCATAAGTCCCATAGGACAAGAATCAACGCAGCTTGCACATCTTATACAAGGTGATTCTTCCTGAGGTGCCATTTCCAATGCCTCATCGCCAAACATAAGAATTCCTGAAGTCCCCTTTATAACTGGAACATCAACCGTTGGCTGAGCAATACCAGTCATAGGACCGCCAAAAATGAGTTTTCTTAATTTACGGTTAAGCCCAAGCGTATCAATTATAAACGATGCAGGTGTCCCAATTCTAATAATATAATTTCCAGGTTTAGAAACTGCATTACCTGAAATTGTTATTCCTCGCTCAATTAAAGGTTTATCTTCCAAAACTGCTTCTGTAATTGCTTTTAAAGTACCAACATTTTGAACAACAACCCCAACATCAAGCGGCAAACCTCCCGATGGAACTTCTCTTTTAAGAACAGCCTTAATGAGTTGTTTTTCTCCACCTTGAGGATATTTTGTCTTCACCAGAACAACCTCAACATTATTTAAACCCATTCCCTTTATTTTATTTTCAAGAACGTTAGCTGCATCAAGTTTGTTTTCTTCAACTGCAATAATACCTTTCTTTGCACCCGTTATTTTCATTTCAATGAGAATTCCTGTGATGACCTTCTCTGGATACTCAAGCATATTCCTGTGATCAACTGTAAGATATGGCTCACACTCAGCGCCATTTCCAATAATGGTGTCAATAACTTTATCTTTGGGGGGAGTTAATTTCACAGATGTTGGAAATGCTGCACCACCTAAACCAACAATACCATGCTCTCTTATAATTTTCACAAGTTCTTCGGATGGTAAATCTTCAAAAGATTTCCTCGGTGAAAGTTCAACCCATTCATCTTTATAATCGTTCTCAATAATTACACTCTTGATTTTTGCACCAGTTGGACATAATCTCTCTTCAATTGCAATTACTTTTCCAGACACAGTTGCATGGACTGGTGCAGAAACAGGCTGCGTTGAATCGCCAATTTTCTGCCCGACCTTGACATAATCACCAACCTGCACCAAAGGATTATTTGGTGCACCTGTATGCTGCTGGAGCGGAATAACTGCAATTGGAGGAGATTTAAAGACTTCAAAGGACAAATCCTTGGTAAGTTTACTTTCATCTGGATGTATGCCACCAGGTGAATAAGTAAAGACTTTCATGTTTCACTCCTTTCGTTCTTCAAAAATAAACCCGCAATAAGGGCAAATCTTTGCATCTTTTTCAATAATCTTTTGGCAGTTCGGACACTTATTTTTTAATTGTGTAAAACAGTAAGGACAATAGAGATAATCACTTTTTACTTCTTCACCACAAACAGGGCATTTAAAAATTTCTTTTTCAATTTGTAATTCATAATATTTTTTTTGTAGTTCTAACACCTCCTTTCGCTCTTTCTCCTCTTTAATTTCTTCAAGAGTGTAAGGACTTCTTATCATTAGGTAGAAAACAAGGGGCAAAATGCCTCCAAAGACAATAACTGCAATTAACCAACCTAATGCATTTCCACCTCTCAATTTACTGTCGTTATACACGTAGATTGCAATAATTAGAACTAATATAACAAGTGAAAAGATTATTATAAAGACATCAGATGTTGAAAGATTCGGTAAAATCGTTTTAATAAAATCAATAATTTTTCCCATTCCTAATTATTATATTAATTTCTTGAAAAAGTAAAAATGTTTTCAAGCACTCTTACAAAACCAACAAGATACAATGAACCAGTTACTAAAAGAGGAAGTTTATTGGAAGCAAATTCCTTTGCTCTAAAATATGCTCTTCTTGGGTCCTCTTCAATAAAAATTTGATTTTTTGGAAGGAGTTCTCTTGCAAGAGTGTAAAGCATCTCGATATTCATTGCCCGTGAATAAGAATTCGGTGTAGTCGTAATGAACAGGTATGAGGTAATTTCTTGAATATTTGAAAGAAAAGTTCTTATATCCTTATCAGAAAGCATCGAGAAAAGCACTACAAATTTAGTATCAAAGCTCCGTTTAAGAGAGCACTTTAAAACTTGAGAAGAGGCATCATTATGTGCTCCGTCAATGATTACAAGTGGATTTTTTGAAACAACTTCCAAACGTCCTGGCCAGAATGCCTTAAAAAGTCCTTCTTTAACTGTGTTTGTAGTGAAATTAATTCCACTTACAAGAATTGATTGAATCGCAAGTGACGCATCGATAATTTGATAATCACCAATGCCTTTTATTTTAATTCCTTCAAAAACTGCTTTTGGATTTTTCGAGATAAAATCAAATTCACTATAATGCTCAAATTTTCTGATATTAGATACGTCAAAGTCTTTACCAAACTCATAATATGGAGAATTGTTCCTTTGGGCCTCTTCTAAAATAACGGCTTTCGCTTCGTCACTTTTTACATTGAAAACAACAGGAGAACCTTTTTTAATTATTTTTGATTTCTCAAATGCAATTTCTTTTAATGTATTTCCAAGATACTTTTGATGATCAAAACTTATATCTGTGATAATAGATACAACAGATCTTTCAATAACATTTGTCGCATCAAGCCTTCCACCTAAACCTACTTCCAAAACTCCATAATCAACGTTCTTGCTAAGAAAATACAAGAAAGCCATTATAGTAAAGGTTTCAAATGTAGAAGGAAGTTCGTCGTTTTTTAAATTTTTGTAAATTGGTTTTAAACTTTCATAGTATTTAACAAATTCAAGCGGAGTTATTAGCTTTCCGTTAATACTTATTCTTTCAAGAGTTGAAATAAGAGAGGGAGATATATAAAGTCCTGTTTTATAGCCATGTTCTCTTAAAATTGATGCAATGTAATTTGAAGTTGACCCCTTCCCTTTTGTCCCAGTAATATGAAAATAGGGTACTTTGTTCTCTGGGTTACCCAGCATTAAAAGTACCCTTTTAATGTTTGCCAACCCATATTTATCAGGTTGATTTATTTTTCCACCTAAAGCGAAGATTTCATCTAAACACTCTGAAAGTCTCACTAAACCTCAAGATCTTCAATATGGCTTAAAAGAACAGCCTTTGTCTTCTCTAATTCCTTTTGTCTTTCTTTATCCTTGTTTATAACCTCAGGGGTTGCTTTTTCTAAGAATACAGGGTTCATAAGTCTTGAGTTTATGGATTTAAGCTCAGCATCTATCTCTTGAAGTTTTTTGATAAACCTATCCTTTTCCTTTTGTAAGTCAAAGTCAAAAGGAAGTTCCATATAGACTGTAGTGCCCTGAACAACTGTCTTTAAAACTCTTTCGGGCTTCTTTTGAACATACTTCAGACTAGTTATATGCGCAAGTTTCAGGATTTTTTCGTTTTCCTCTTTTATTAGTTTAATTTCATTTTCATCTATTGAATTGAAATAAGCATTAAGCGGGGTTGCAACAGGTAATCCCAGTTCTGCCTTAAGGCTTCGCAAACCCCTTATAATTCCAAAAACAAAATCAGCATCTTTTTCAATTTTATCGTCGATAAAGGCTTCATTTATTTTAGGAAATTCTGATTTAATAAGTGGCTTATCTACAAAAGGAACATAAGAATATATCTCTTCTGTTGCAAATGGCATATAAGGATGAAGCATTTTTAAGATAGTAGAAAGTGATTTCCACAAAATGTACTGAACAGTTTTTTTCTTCTTTTCGTCATCTCCATATAATCTTACTTTAGAGAGCTCTATATACCAATCGCAGAATTCTCCCCAAACAAACTCGTAAAGTTTTCTTGCAGCTTCACCAAGGTCGTAATTCCCAAGATATTCAATTTCCATCTTCAAAAGTCTATTAAGCCTGCTTAAAAACCATTTATCTTCAAACTCTAAATCCAAATTTTCTTCGTCAATTTCATTTGGATTGAATCCCTCAAGGTTCATGAGGACAAAACGAGATGCGTTCCAGATTTTATTAACAAAATTCCTTGATGCCTTTAGCTTTTCTTTTGAAAGATTTATATCTTGCCCGCCAACTGTAGTAAGTGAGGCAAGTGTAAAGCGTAATGCGTCAGCCCCATACTCTTCAATTAAATCCAAAGGATCCACTATATTTTTAAGGGACTTACTCATCTTTCTACCCTTTTCATCCCTAACAAGACCATGAAGCATTACTGTATAGAATGGCTCCTTTTTCATAAAATGCATGCCACTCCAAATCATCCTTGCGACCCAGAAGAAAAGAATATCATAACCTGTTATAAGTAGCGTTGTCGGATAATAATAGTTAAGTTCAGGGGTATTCTCCGGCCAGCCAAGAGTTGCAAATGGCCACAATGCAGATGAAAACCAAGTATCAAGAACATCTTCATCCTGTTTTATACGAGTGCTTCCACACTTAGGACATTTCATCACAGGCTCTTTCGAAACAATCACTTCACCGCAATCTTCACAGTAATACGCAGGAATTCTATGTCCCCACCATAGTTGCCTTGAAACGCACCAGTCTCTAATATTATTTAGCCAATCATAATAAACTTTTACCCATTTTTCTGGTGTAATTTTTACCTTTTTAGATTCCACCGCTTCTTTTGCTTCCTCTGCAAGAGACTTCATTGATAGAAACCATTGCTTTGAAACAAGAGGCTCAACCACAGTGTGGCACCTCTGACAGTGGCCAACAGAGTGCACATAATCTTCCACTTTCACAAGATACCCCTGATTTTTCAAATCCTCCACAACACGTTCTCTTGCTTCAGTTGTGGTAAGTCCAAGATATGGCTCTGGAACATTAATCATTCGAGCAACATCATTAATAACATCTAAAAATCCAAGATTATGTATTTTCGCAATTTCAAAATCTTCAGGAGAGTGTGATGGTGTTACCTTTACTGCACCCGTTCCAAATTGAGGATCAACTGCCTCATCTGCAACAATAGGGATTCTCCTCCCTACAAGCGGAAGGATAACATACTTGCCAATTAGATTTTTGTATCTTTCATCATTTGGATGAACTGCAACAGCCGTATCCCCAAGCATTGTTTCAGGGCGAGTGGTTGCAACAACTATATAATCGTCACTTTCTTCAAGAGGGTACTTTATGTAATAGAGTTTACCTTTTTCCTCTTCGTATTCAACTTCTATATCTGAAAGTGCTGTGTGGCATCGAGGACACCAGTTAATTATTCTTTCTCCCCTATAGAGTAAGCCTTCATTGTAATACCTAATAAACGCCTCCAATACGGCATTCGCATACTTTTCATCAAGGGTAAATCGAAGTCTTCTCCAGTCTGCTGAGACGCCGAGTTTTTTTGATTGCTCTATGATTGTATTTCCATATTTTTCTTTCCATTTCCAGACTTCTTCAAGGAATTTTTCTCTTCCAAGATCATCCTTCTTTATTCCTTTGGAAAGCAGCTCTCTTTCAACAACCGACTGAGTTGCAATACCTGCATGATCGATGCCCGGAAGCCAAAGGGTTTCTTTTCCAAACATTCTATTGAATCTTATAAAGATATCCTGTAGTGTGAAATTAAGGGCATGCCCTATATGAAGTTTACCTGTTACGTTTGGGGGAGGCATAACAATTACAAAATTTTCTTTTTTGGGACTAATTTCAGAATCAAAATAATGGCCTTCCTCCCACATTTTGTATATCTTATCTTCTACATCTTTGTGGTTGTATTCCTTTGCAAGTTCCATAACCTGTTTCTCCTTATGCAGGATTTAAACCTTTAAGTCCTGTGGGTTCATCTCTTCTAAGAAGTGTTATATTGTGAAGCCTTTCTATGAAAATTTCTCCATTATACATAATTGCATTAACAAGGTGACCACCTACAACCGAATAATCATGAAGTGCTATTGCAGTATGCACATGAATTACAAGATCGCCTTCCCTTTCTGTAACACTTATATTACCTTGCAAGGATACAATTTCTGTAAGACCATCAAATACCTTCTTAACATACTCATGTCCATTCCAGTATCCGATTTCAACACTTCTAAACATACCAATTCCCGTAAAGACTGCACTTTCAATTTTATAATTCTTGCAAGCAGTTGTTAAGGACTTCATAAAGTCCTCTCCATCATGCATTCTTATTGCAATTGTACTATTTCCTTCTTTTATCGTCATATCAAACCTCCTCTGTTATACAAGCTATATTATACTATATAGCAGGAATAAAAACAAAATGAGTATTTTAAAAAGAGAACAATTCATATAAAATTGGGTGTGAAAAGCGATAGATATTTTTACCTTATTGCAGTTGCTGTTTTAGTCATTGACCAACTTTCAAAAGTTGTTGTAAGAAATACAATTCCTCTCGGAAAAGAAATTCCAATAATAAGAGGTATATTCTCTATTACCCACATTACAAATTCGGGTTCACTCTTTGGGATGTTCCAAAATGCTACACCATTCCTAATTGTTTCGAGTTTTTTCGTCACCATTCTCATAATATATGTTGAGAGAATAATAAATATTCCCTATAAGGAAGTTGGGTTTGGGCTAATTATGGGAGGTATCCTGGGAAACCTTGTTGATAGAATTATTTTTAGAAGTGTAACTGATTTCTTGTTTTTGAAGCATTGGCCGGTTTTTAATATTGCAGATGCTTCAATTGACATTGGCATTGCGATATTTATAATATCGTATTTAAAATATGGAAAATAAGTTTATTGCAGACGCTACAGGTAGACTTGATAAGATAATTGAAAACAAACTTAAAAATCTTAGCAGAAGCTATATACAGAAATTGATAAAGGAAGGATTTGTGCTTGTAAATGGTAAAGTTATTGAAAAACCATCGCATAAGATAAAGGCAAACGACTTAATTGTTGTAAAAGAAAAGAAACCCGAAAAGCTTGAAGTTGGGAAAGAAGATAAACCAATAAAAATAGTTTACGAGGATGAATACCTTCTTGTAATTGACAAGGAAGCAGGACTCACTGTGCACCCAGTTGGCAGAAAAACAACTAATACGCTTGTAAACAGGCTTCTATACCATGTAGAAGACCTATCGCAAATTGGTGGAGTTATTCGGCCTGGTATAGTTCATAGACTTGATAGAGATACATCAGGTCTTATGGTTGTTGCAAAAACCGATACAGCACACAGAACATTAAGTGAAATGTTAAAGAGACACGAAATTAAAAGAAGATACATTTGTCTTGTAAAAGGGAATTTTAAAGAGACTTTTGGTACAATTAATTTACCTCTTAAAAGGGAACAAGGAACAACAAAAATGCGGGTATCAATTATGGGAAAAGAGGCTATTACCCATTTTAAAGTGCTTGAAACAATTGGTCCTTATACGCTTCTTCAAATTGAACTTGAAACGGGAAGAACTCATCAAATCAGAGTACATATGGCGCATATTGGACACCCACTTATCGGAGATACTCTCTATGGTAAAAAAGACAAAAATATAGACCTTGAAAGACAATTTTTGCATTCTTATGAGATTTCATTCAAACATCCTATAATTAATAAGGAGCTTAGATTCACTTCAGAACTACCTGAAGATTTAAAAGAAACACTTTGGGAGTTAAGAAAAAAATGGAAGAAAAAGCAATAGCAGTAAATAAGAAGGTTTTAAGAGACTTCGAGATACTTGATAAACTTGAGGTTGGTATAGAATTGAAAGGCTTTGAAGTAAAGTCCATAAGGGAAGGAAAAGTTAGTCTTGACGGAGCGTATGTTAAGGAATCAAACGGTGAATTTTATATATACAAAATGTTTGTTCAAATTCCTCCCTCAGTTCATACAAGCATAAGCGAAAAAAGAAAAAGGAAGCTCCTTATGCATAAAAATGAAATTGTAAGATGGAGCGCAAGAGTAAAAGAAAGAGGACTTACAATACTTCCAATCGATGTGCATACCTCAAATAATAGAATAAAATTAACAATTGCGCTTGTAAGAAAAAGAGTACTGCACGGAGATAAAAAGAAATTAGAAGAGAAAATTGCAAAAAGAGAAATGAGGAAATACTGATGAAAAAAATTTTAACAATTTTACTGCTCATTTTTTATACATCCACAACCTTTTTTGTAGCACAAAGTGTTCTCTCGGAGGTAAGACAGGAGTTTTTATCGATAAATACTGACGGAGTTAATGTAAGAAGCGCCCCTGGAACGTATAATCCTGTCCTCTTTAAACTTAATAAGGATACATTTGTCCTTAATGTAGGAATTGGAAAAGACAAAGACGGGGGATTTTGGTATAAAATTTACGACTTTAATTCAGGAAAAACGGGATATATAGCAAGCTATCTGTGCGATAAAACAGGGATAACAATTACTGGGGAGAATTCGAACATTATCGCAAAGGTTAACACAGACTATCTAAATGTAAGATCTGGTCCAGGCACAGAATTTAAATTTATTAAAAGACTCAACTATGGAACAAAAATAAATGTATTAAGAATAATTAAAAGAAGCGACTCTCAAATCTGGTATAAATTTAAAGACGGAGACAACTTTTACTTTGTGGCAAGTTGGTATACAGTGAAGATAGATGAAACAAATCCAAATAATCAAGGGAACGATTCTTCTAACAAAAATAATAACTCAGGAAAAAACAGCACATCAAATACTCAAGACAACAGTAATACACAAGAAAACATTTCAATAACCGCCACTTCAACAGATTTTGTAAATTTAAGAACAGGTCCTTCTACCGACTACGGAAAAATTACTCTTATAAATAAAGGTGACGAAGTTGTAATAATAGGTTTTGCAAAAAATCATAACGGTGAACTATGGCTCCAATGTAAATACAATGACAAAGTTGGGTTTGCTATAAGCGATTATTTTAAGTTTGATGCAAGTAGAGTTGCATTAGATATTTCAATGATAGGAAGTGAAGCGAAGACAAATGATTCAACAAATCTGAGAGAAGGTCCATCAACATCATACAATGTTATCCAGGTTGTTCCAATTAATACTGCGTTTAATATAGTAGGCGTTTGTTTAAACAAAGATAAAGAAACATGGTTTGAAGTGAACTTAGAGGGAAGATACTCCTGGGTTAGAAACGATACTATTGTATTTGCAAAAAAGGAAAAAGGGATAATTGAAAGCGTCCTCTGGCAAATTACGGAAGACGGTATTGACATTCAAGTTAACGGTAAAAACTTAACAAAGCCAAACATAAATATGCAAAGCGATCCAATAAGACTGGTGCTTACATATAACAACACTGATTTCCTCAACACATCAAATCAAACTGATCTCAATATTTATCCATTTACAAGATACACAATTCAAAGTTATAACAATAATGCTTCAATTACAATCTATCTGTTAGCGGAGATTCCGTATCAATTTGAAGTAAAAGACAATCTTCATTTAATACATTTTAAACTTCCAAAGATCAATCAAAAAATAGTTGAAATTGGTGGAAGTGTAATATTCACAAATATTAAAAAGTTAGATAATACGCTTTATATTAGCCTTGATGATTTTCTAAACTTTTTCAATATAAAGATAAGTGAATATAATTTAGATTTCTTTGGCAATAGTATCAAGATAGCAAAAGAAGAAATAATTAACGCTGATGGTGAAAATTTTGTTTCCTTAATGAATTTGTCAAAGTACTTTAATGTATCAGTAACAGAAACAAATAATGAAATCTTTATAGACCCAGTTCTTATTGACTTTAAGAAGGATAGTAGCTCAACGGTACTTACGTTTAGTTTTCCATTCAAAGCAAAAAAAATTAGCGAAAATAACAAAGACTATCTTGTAATCTATGCTGAAAATTCTTTAAATATACCTTATAAAAGTTTGAAGAGGGTATCAACAACACCTCCCCAAATATTCATAGAATTAGATAATGTCTCTTATGTTGCAAAAGATAATATGCTAACACTGACACAAGCAACCAGCGAAAGTTCAAAATTACTTTCAAGTAGAATTATTATTATAGATCCAGGGCATGGAAGTTATTCTGGCCAATACTTAGATGTGGGAGCAATAGGATACTCTGGAACAAAAGAAGCATATATAGTGCTTGACATTGCACTAAGACTAAAAAGACTATTAGAAAATGCAGGTGCTAAGGTAATATTAACTCATACAACAGTTGATGATCCAAAAAATCCCACCCTTAAAGGAAGAACAGATATTGCAAATGCATCTGGTGGGGATCTTTTCATTTCAATACATCTAAACTCAAGTGTAAACAGTGATGCATCTGGCACAGAAACTTACTATTGGTATGACTCATCTAAGCGTTTGGCTCAAACAATCCAAGAATCCCTTGTAAAAGCCTTAGGCACTTATGATAGAGGAATTAAAAAAGATTATCTTTATGTTTGCAGAGAAGTTACTACAATGCCTTCAATTCTTACAGAAATAGGTTTTATATCAAACCCCAAAGAAGAGGCGCTTTTTAAAGATCCAAACTTCCTTGATAGAGTTGCTAAAGCACTCTTTGATGGTATCGTGAGGTATCTAAATGGTTAACACAAAGCCAATCGGAATATTTGATTCAGGTGTTGGTGGGTTAAGTGTAGTAAAAAGTTTAAAAAGGGTCCTTCCCAATGAAAATATTATCTATGTAGGAGATTTGAGGCATTTTCCTTATGGCACAAAAACAGAAGAAGAAGTTAAAACATATGCAAGAAACATAACCAAATTTTTACTCACAAAAGAAGTTAAACTTATCATCGTTGCATGTAATACAGTATCATCCATTGCAATGGATGAACTAAAAGTTTTAGCCAATCCTGTAGAAGTCATTGGTATGATACAGTCAGGTTCAGAATATGCAGTGAAAACAACCAAGAATAAGAAAGTAGGCGTTATTTCAACTCCACTTACTGCAAAAAAACATGCCTACAAAAATGAGATCCAGAAACTCGATGGGTCAATTGAAGTATTTGAGGTCGGCTCTCAAGAACTTGTTAATCTTGTTGAAGATGGAGTAAGTTTTAATGATTATGCCTGTGCACTTGCAAGAGAAAAATTAGAAGAACCACTAAAAAACAAAATTGACACGCTTGTTTTAGGATGTACTCACTTTCCTTTCCTCTATAAGGTGGTAAAAAGTGTTGTTGGCGAAAGTGTTGAAGTAATTGATCCTGCAGAATATATTGCAACAAAAACAGTAGAACATTTAAATGAAATTGGCTTTAATAATGGAACTCATAAAACAATTTTCTATACCACTTACGATAAGGAATCTTTTAAAGAAAAACTTTCGTTATTTTTGAGTATTGAAGATTCAGAAGTTTACGAAATTGACATTTAAGAAATTTTTAATACTGCTGCACCTTGAATTTTGCCTTGCTTTATCGAAAGAAGGGCCTTGTTTGCATCTTCTAAAGGAAATATCGTGACTTTAGGAATAATGGGAATAACCGACGCAAGTTTCAGGGCGTTTATAACATCATCTCTTGTCACATTTGCAACACTTTTTACCGACCTTTCTTCCCAAATTAAGGTATAATCAAAGGCATTAATAGGAGTTTCTTTTCTTATGGCGTTCACCACGATATGACCACCTTTATTAAGATATTTCAGGGCGTAAGGAATTACCTCACCTACGGGTGTTGTATCAATTGCCTTATCATAGGTTATAGAAATCTCACTAAAGGTTTCAAAGATATAATCTGCTCCTAATTCTTCTGCTAATTTGGTTGCATTATCACCTAATTTTCTAACAAAGACCACAATTTTTGAAGAGGGATTGAGATATCTTATATACCTATAAACGATATGATTTGATGCACCAAAACCAAAAAGCGCAACTGTTTCGCCATCTTTGATTTCAGAAAGTTTGTAGGCTCTAAATCCTACTGCGCCTGCACACAAAATTGGCGCAGTTGTTTCATCCTTTAAGTTTTCAGGAATCTTATATGCAAACTCACTTTCAACAACCATATATTCTGCATAACCACCATCAGCATCGGCACCTGTTGCAATAAAATCATTACAGAGATTTTCTTCACCACTTTTACAATACCTACACTTCCCACAGGCATGCTTTATCCAGGCAACACCAACTCTATCACCAATTTTAAGGTTTTGAACTTTATTTCCCTTTTCTACAACATATCCCACAACTTCATGACCAGGAATAACAGGAATTTTAGGCATTCTCCTTCCTTCAATTTCATCAATCTCTGTGTGGCAAACACCACAATAAGAAACTTTTATTAAGACCTCGTTCTCGGTTGGTTTTGGTATATCAACTTCTCTTAGAATAAGAGGATTTTCCTCTAATTTTCCAATCCTTTCAATAAACATCGCTTTCATTTTCATAACTCTAACCTCGATATGGCATCAAGTTTAAGATCAGAAATTTCGCCTTTCATCGTATAACGAAGATATCCTGTAAGAGCAATCATTGCGGCATTATCTGTGGAAAGTGCCTTTTGAGGAAAATAGACATCAATTGGCGACATTTTTACAAATGTCTCCCGAAGCCTTTTATTTGCTGATACTCCACCTACAACCCCAATTCCTTTTACTTTAAAGTCAGTTGCGGCACGTAGAGTTCGCTCAACAAGAATTCTTACAAGGGCATTTTCAAAACTTGCAGCAAGGCTTGAAAGATCGTTTTCTACAACATCTGGATGATTTTGAATAAAATAAATACCAGCGGTCTTTAAACCACTAAAACTAAATTCATAAGGACTTCCTTTAAAAGTTAAATTTGGAAATTCGTATTTATTTGGATCGCCTTCAAGCCCCAACTTTTCGATTATTGGACCCCCAGGATAACCATATCCCAAAAATCGCGCAAACTTATCAATAGCTTCACCTGCTGCATCGTCGCGAGTGCGTCCAAGTACTTTATATCTTAAGAAATCTTCCATAAGCACAAGCTCCGTATGCCCTCCAGAAACAATCAAAACAAGCAATGGAAAAACATCATTCTTTTGATAAAGCGGTGCACCTTCAAGAAATAATGAATATATATGCCCTTCAAGATGATTTACCCCAATTAGAGGTTTATCAAGAGCAAAACTCAAAGATTTTGCAGCTTCAACTCCTACAAGAAGTGAGCCAATAAGCCCAGGACCTTTTGTAACAGATATTAAATCAATGTCATTCAAAGAAGTGTTTGCAAGTTTTAATGCCTCTTTTATCGTATACCCAATGAGTTCTGCATGCTTTCTTGACGCAATTTCAGGAACAATACCTCCAAAATCCTTATGAAAAACTTCTTGTGAAGTCAAAACATTACTCAAAATTTTACCGTCATTCTCAATTAAAGAAACAGCAGTATCGTCACATGAAGTCTCAATTCCAAGAGTTATCATTTATCTTCATCCTCCTTAGATACTGTGAGTTCCATTCTTATACCATCTTCCCCATCTTGATAGTAAGATTTTAACTCTTCCTTTTCAATGAAGCCTAATTTTTTGTAAAGTCTTTGGGCAGAAACATTAGATTTCCTTGCCTCAAGATATACAACTTCATGGCCGAGTTCCTTTGCAAGATTTATGGCAAATACAAGCAGTGATGTGCCAATCCCTTTTCCGCGTTCATTGGGATGAACTGCAACATTAATAATGTGAAGTTTTTTACCTTCATACCAAACACCAACAAAGCCAACAACCTTACCTTGCAATTTAGCAACAAAGTAATCAGACGAAGCATTAAATAGATAATCAACCATAAATATTTCACGGGGCCACGGATCTTCGTAGGATAACTCTTCAATTTCAATTATTTTTTTAAAATCATTTGCTTTTGCTTTAACTATTTCAATTTCGCTTATCATCGCATTTTCTTAAAAAGCTTATCTTCTGCTCTTAAATAAATAGGTTTAAGTGATAAAGGATCCCCGATTTGTTCACCTCTTGAAATTTTTAGAAGGGCAAGACTATGAATAACCTCAGGGTCTACAAATATTTTCTTAAAATTTTTTAAATTTGCATAAGAAAGGTCTTCAAATGAAACAATTAGATCACTTTCAAGATTTTGAAGTTCTGAAATTGTTTTTATCTCATCAGGTGAACTCCTTGCACCGTTTTCGAATTCAGCAACAAAAAACTCATTTCTTCCAGCAGAAAGCACTGCTTTTATTTTTAAATTTCCTACGTGTCGTGATATGAGTTCTAAAGAATTTACAGGAATCAAAGGGATATTAAGTGCAAATGAAAGAATCTTCGCATCAACAACACCAATTCGAGTCCCCGTAAAACTTCCCGGGCCATTTACAACAAGAATATGTGTAAGATCACGTTTCTCAAACTTTAAAATATCAAACATTGTTTTTGTAATGTAGAGTAGATTGTTTGGACTTTCATCATTAGGATACTGAATTACAGAATAGAGAATTTTTTCATCGTTCCCAAGCAAACTAATCGTTGGATAAAATGCCTGACTAAGGAATAGATAATTCATCTAAAACACTCTCCATATTAAAAACTTTCATTGATAACGTACGTTCAGTTTCGCTCAAAATTGTAAGGTATATTTCCATATCAAAATCAAGCAAACCTTCAATTTTGTCTCCCCATTCAATAACATGAATACCCTGTTTTGAAACTAACTCAAAAATTCCAAGATCATCAAAATCCTTTGGATTATTGACCCTATACAAATCGTAGTGATATAAAGGAAGATTGCCTCTATATATATTGAGAAAGACAAAAGTAGGACTTTCAACATAGTCTTTTGCAAAAAGTCCCTCAGAAATTCCCTTCACAAGTGTTGTTTTACCTGCACCAAGAGGTCCAACAAGTCCTATAATATAATTTTTTGCATTTTTTAAAAGTATCTCTCCAAGTTTTCTACCTATATAAATTGTATCTTCCACACTTCTCAGGATAAAACTTTTTTCTTTCACATAATGAATATACCAAAAAATTAATTTTTTTGAAAGTTCTGATATAATAAAATAAATTTGGAGTAGATCATGGGAAAGAAATTTATTTTATTAGGCAATTTTACAAACGAAGAGATTGTAAAGATAATGCAAAAGGTAAAAGAGGCTATAAATACTGAAGATCTAATTTTTGCAACACTCACCGATACTGTAAAGGAATGGAAAGTAAAAGATTGGCTTAAAGAATTAGAAGAGGAAGACGAATATTTTAAAAAACAAAAAGAAAAAAGATAGTTCAATTAAAAACTCATTTTGCTCCTTTAAACAATTTAGACCTCCCTCTTGACATAAATCCTAAACTCTATATAATAAATTAGCAAACTTAGTATAAATTTGCTAAAAATTCACAAAAAAACAAGAAGGGAGGTTGGTTGTATGGCAGAAATTATACCCATTCACGACCACATTGTAGTAAAAATCGAAGAGGAAGAAGAAAAAACTAAAACAGGCATTGTATTGCCTGACACAGCAAAAGAAAAACCTCAAAAAGGCAAAGTTGTTGCAGTAGGTTCTGGAAGAATTCTTGACAATGGAACAAAGGTTCCCCTTGAAGTAAAAGTTGGTGATACTGTTATTTTCTCAAAGTATGCAGGTACCGAAATAAAATTGGATGAAGAAAAGTATCTCATACTATCAGAAAAAGAAGTGCTTGCAATCCTTAAATAAGGAGGTGAAACTATGGATGCAAAACAAATAATTTTTGGAATGGATGCAAGAAAGGCAATACAAGCAGGTGTTGATAAATTAGCAAATACCGTAAAAGTAACATTAGGTCCCAAAGGAAGACATGTTGCACTTGAAAGAAAATTTGGATCCCCAATTCTTTCTGACGATGGCGTTTCAATTGCAAAGGAAATCGATTTACCCGATCCAAATGAAAACATTGGAGCTCAATTAGTCAAAGAAGTTGCATCCAAGACTGAGGATGCAGCTGGTGATGGTACTACAACTGCAACTGTTCTGGCACAAATTCTCATCGATGAAGGTATTAAGAATGTAACGGCAGGCGCTGATCCTTTACTTCTCAAAAAGGGCATTGATAGAGCAGTCGAAGTAGTTATTGAAGAAATGAAAAAGCTAAAGAAAGAGATTACAACAAAAGAAGAAATTGCACAGGTTGGAACAGTTTCATCAAAGATTAAAGAAGTTGGAGAAGCCATTGCTGATGCAGTAGATAAAGTTGGCAGAGAAGGCGTAATAACTGTTGAGGAATCCCAAGGTCTTGGTCTTGAGGTAAAGACTGTTGAGGGAATGCAATTTGATAGAGGATATATTTCACCTTACTTTGTAACCGACACCGAAAGAATGGAGGCAGAACTTAAAGATCCTTTCATCGTAATTACAGACAAGAAGGTTTCATCAATTCAGGAATTCTTACCACTTCTTGAAAGGATTGTTCAAACAGGAAGACCATTCCTTCTTATTGCAGATGATGTAACAGGTGAAGCTCTTGCAACACTTGTTTTAAACAAAATTAAAGGAACATTCTCTTGCGTTGCCGTTAAGGCACCTGGTTTTGGTGACAGAAGAAAAGCAATGCTTGAAGATATTGCAATCCTAACTGGCGGACAAGTCATCTCAGAAGATCTTGGAATTAAATTTGAAAGTGTCACTCTTGACATGCTCGGAAGAGCAGATGCAGTTAAAGTTGACAAAGATAATACAACAATAATTGGTGGTAAGGGAGACAAGGAAAAAATCCAGGCAAGAATTAAGCAGATTAAAGAAGAAATTCAAAGAACAACCTCAAGTTACGATAAAGAAAAACTCCAGGAACGTCTTGCAAAACTTTCCGGTGGAGTTGCTATTATTAAAGTTGGTGGCGCAACTGAAACAGCAATGAAGGAACTAAAGCACAGAGTTGAAGATGCTGTTGCAGCAACAAAGGCAGCTCTTGCAGAAGGTATCGTTGCAGGTGGTGGAGTTGCATTCGTTAAGGCAATTCCTGCACTTGATAAGTTAGAAGCAGAAGGGGACGAAAAAACCGGTATTATGATCGTTAAAAAGGCACTTCAAGAACCACTAAAACTCATTGCTGAAAACGCAGGCTACAACGGAATTATTGCTCTCAACAAAGTAATGGAAACAAAAGACAACATCGGTTTCAATGCTGAAACTGGTAAATTTGAAGATATGTTCAAAGCAGGCGTAATTGATCCGTTTAAAGTAGTAAGAACAGCACTTCAAAATGCAGCAAGCATTGCAGGACTTTTGCTTTCAACCGAAGCAATCGTGACAACAATTCCAAAGGAAGAAAAACCAGCACCAGCACCTCAATATCCTGAATACTAATATAAAATTTTAAGAATTTAGCCCTCCCAAAAGGAGGGCTTTTATTTTTTATGAGTTATGTGTAACATTTTCACGAGGTGAAGAATATTATGAATGTGGAAGATAAATTGAAAGAAATTGTTCCAAAAATAAAGAATGGAGATTTAGAGGCATTTGAAATGTTATACAATTTAACTTATAAATATGTTTTTAAGATTGCTTATGCGATAACTCTTTCCAAAGAAGACGCAGAGGATGTTATGCAAAATACATATCTTAAAATCTATGAAAAAAGAAAGACACTCGACAGTAGCGACACAATAATGGGTTATATTAAGCGGATTGCAATAAACTATGCACTTAAAAATAGTAAAAAAACAAACCCAAAATTCATTAATAGAGAAACAAATGACGGAAAAGACGATGTAAAAGAAATTGTTGAAGATGCTCTGAAACAGCTTGATTCAAAAGATAGAAGCATAATAACACTTTTCTATATGGATAATCTTTCCACTAAAGAAATTTCATTTTTATTAAACGAATCTGAAGAAAACATAAGAGTAAGACTGCATAGAGCAAGAAATAAGCTTAGGGAGGTGATTGAGAATGGAGAAATTTGAAAAAGATGTTTTGAATTTTTTAGAAGAAACTATACCTAATCCAGAAATTAAGGAAAAAGTTATGAATAAGATTAAAAACGCAAAAAGGAGGGAAATTATGAGGCGTAATGTTTTCTTAGGAATTGTAGTTGCAATTATCTTCACATTCTTATTATCATTTGTTGCGCCTGTGTTCGGCAAATCTGGGACTCTTCCACAACTCATTAAAAGCGTTAGAATAGAAAGTGCAGCAAAGAATTTTGAAGGAGTAATTGAAATTGATCCAAGCGTTTTAGAAAAGATAACAAAAGCAAATCTTCCTTTTGCTGATGCTGTTGTTATTTCTGCACTTTCGCATGATAAAAATATTGACATCGATAAAGTTATTGAATTACGTAAAGATGGTTATGGGTGGGGAAAGATTCTTGATACCCTTAATACTACATTGAGCGAGAAAAATTTAACAAGTGGAAATGTATCTTCAAATACAACCACTAATACAACAAATAATGCAAGCCTTTCACAAAATGAAACTGAACAAAATACAAACAAAAATCAAAATAAGAATGAGGGGGTTACTACTCCCACTCAAAATCAGGAAAAAGAAACAGAAACTGAACAAAATGAGAACGAACTCATTGTCGTTGCAAAAGGCACCATTAAAGAAATTAACGGAAATATTTTAACGGTTAACGACACAGTAGTAACGCTTAAAGATAACACAAACATAAAATATTTGGGTAATCTGATAACTTTAAACGACCTTAAAGTAGGTGATACCATTTTGGTACATGCCGTAAAAGATGGCGATAATCTTGTTGCAAGAGATATTATCGTATATAAAACCACTCCAAATAAGGAGATAAAACAAAATAAGCAAGATAAAAAGCAAGTGGAAAATAACGAAGAAAACAACGACAAGACAACAGAGAATACTGAACAAAACAAAGAACAAAACAAAGAACAAAAATCAGAAAAAGAATATGAACTGAATACGGTTATTGTAAGTGTAAGCGATTCCTCCATAACTCTTAAGGATTTTGAAAATCCCGTTTTAATAGATAAAACTACGAAAGTCGAGCAAAGAGAACTTGGAAGAGTTGATATAAGTGCATTAAAGGAAGGACAAACTGTCCAAATTCATATAAGGTACGATGGAACAAACTACAAGGCAACTCAGATAATAATCCAAACAAAAGAAGATTCTAATAAAAATGAAAACGCACAAGATAACACAAATTCTAATAAATTAGAAAAATCTAATGGCAAAAGCAAGAAACCGTAACAAAAAATAAGTATTATTTCACTAAAACCCCGGATGAAGCCGGGGTTTTTAAAATTACACCTCTCACAATTACTATGGGTGTCCCTTCGTCTTCGTTTCCTGCTGGATTATCGCTTAATATCTTTTCTAATTTTTCTTTATTAACATTTTCGGTTTTACCCACAACCCATGCTCTTCCAAGTTCATTTGCATCAACTATTGCAACTTCAAAGCCAATTACATCTCTTATCCTTTTTGCAAGCTTATTTGAATCAATAGGACCTGGTATAATGTAATAATCGTAGGGAGGAATTGCTGCAGGGGGATCATCAATTAGAGCTGACTGTTCTCCTGCAACCTTATAAAATACACCATTAAGCCCAAAAACCTTGCCAATAGCACCTAAGAGAAATCCCATTACAATTCTTAAAGCACCGGCCTCTTCAATTGCTATTTGCATTGCATATGGATTTGCAAGAGGAGCAGCGCCACCAAAAGGAATACTTTCTTGATTTACAAATCGTGAGATAAATCTTGCAAGTTTACTTACCTTGATAGAATCAACAGGGTATATTCTTCCTTCAGCAATTGCCGCAACACATGAAGAGATTGTTATAATATCGCCATTTCTTGCGTAAGGCAAGGCATACTGCTTTATAATTTCTATAAGATTATCATCCTCTTTTATTAGGGGAGTTTTTACAGGAATCTTTTCTATAGTTGATTTTTGTGTTGATTTTTGTGAATTGTTATAAACATCGTAATTAAAACCTAAGTATTGATTTGCGAATTCCTTTAACTCTCTATTTTTAGGATGTGTTTTAATGCCGACTTCTACAACTTTTTTTGCAAGTTCAAAATTCCCATTTTTTAGAAGTAAGCTTGCATATTTTATAAAATCTGACGCATAAAAATCAGAAGGTTCAATTTCATAGAATAATCTATAAAATTCAGTTGCCTCATCGACATTACCGTTGTTATAAGCTATTGTCGTTAATCTTTTGAGAACATAGCGATAAGGTGAAAGAGTACTTTTTTGAGGCTCTTTAAAATGTGAAAAAATGCCTTTATAGACCTCTTCTGCTCTTTTAACATCCTGCACTGTAAAAAAGTAAAAATCACCAAGTTCAAGTTGCAACCACAAATTCTCTGGGTTTTTTTCGATTCCATTTTTTAGAATTTCTTCTGCTTCTTTATAATCATTTTTTAAAACATACAAATGACTTAAATATCTGTATGCACCAATTCCATCTCTTGGGTTCTCGGTAAGATAGCTTTTAAGTATTCTGATCCTATCGTCAATATCAAATGTTTTAATCCTATCAATATATCTCATAATCCAAGATCTTTATTTATACCTTTCATAGCTTTTAAGCCAAGTTCGACGAATTGTTCTAAAGATAAACCAAACTCCTTACAACTTTCTATCTGTTCCCTATTTGCTCCCTCTGCAAAGCGCTTTTCCTTAAATCTCTTAAGCACGAATTCTTCGTCAACATTTTCGAGTTTCTTACCTTTAACTAAAGCACAAGCAGTAATAAGCCCAGTCAAGGGATCTGCCGCATATAGGGCCTTCTCCAATAAGGTTTCTCGCTTTAAACCATGAATAGGATTATGTTTTTTAACAGCAAGAACAATGTCCTCGTCAAAGCCCAGAGACTTAAGATATTCGCTTCCAACAATGCTATGAAGATGAGGTTTGTCCTTCGTTGTATCGAGATCTATATCGTGAACAAGTCCCGCAATGCCAAATTTTTCTTCATCTTCGTTAAATAGCTTTGCAATCTCCCGCATAACCGATTCTACTGCCAAAGAATGTTTATAAAGATTTTCATTAAGCTTACTTTTCAAAAGTTCTCGAATTTTTTCTCTTTCCATACGGAGATATTATAATATACATTAGGAGTTTTAGAAAATTAAAATGGCAATTTACTATTTAAAAGAAAGTAAAATTGAAAAAGATCAAATCATTATTACTAATGATTTGCTGCACCATTTAAAGAATGTCCTTCGAATTAAAAAAGGAGAAAAAATTAAATTCTTTGACGACAATTTTATTTATACAACTGAATGTATTGAAAAAGAAAAAGACGCCTTAATTTTTAGAATAAAAGAAATTTCCAAAAATAAGAAACCTGAAATAGAATTCAATATTATACAAAGTGTTATTGAAAAAAGCGAATTAGAGGACTCAATTAGACTCCTCGTAACATCAAGAGTTTCAAAAATCTTTGTAACCAATACTGAGAGAAGTGCTAAATCATTTAAAGAAACAAACCTCAAAAGGCTTAGGGAAATTGCCTTAAATACTTCAGAACAAAGCGAAATTTGTTTCATACCAGAGATTATATATCTAGAAAGTCTTGATAGAGCGATTCAAATGTTCCATGAGAATTCATTTGTACTTCATTTTGGCTCTAAATATTCCTTAAAAGATATCCCAAGCATTGCAAACTTAAATAAACCAATTGCATTTTTTGTTGGTCCTGAAGGTGGATTTAGCGAAGGAGAAATAGAAATGTTTAAAAAAAACACAATTCCAATAATTACATTAAAAAGCGGTGTTTTTCGATCGCAATTTGCAGGGACTGTAGCGGTCCTTGTTACCCTTGAATTGATTTCTTGATAAAGTTAATAGATTCTTTAAGTCGTTCTTTTACTTCGTCCTTACCAAGAATTAAAAATATTTTTGTAAGTTCTGGTCCATTACGTGAATAGAAAAGTGAGATTCTTAGAGGATGGTATATCTTTTTGCCGAGAATTTGAAGTATATCTTTCAAACTATTAAGAAAATTTTCAACTTCATCCTTAACAAATTCCAAGTTATCAATGTTATTTAACACATATTCAAGTGCTTTTAAAGCTTCTGGATCTAAAAGTATTTTCAAATCATTTTCTGAAATAGATTCAAACATTCTCTTAAAAAATGGTTTAGAAAAAGGAACAACATCTTTTGTAAAATTCATGTTTCCCCTTACCGCATCAATAATTAAAAGAGTTCTCTCTCTGCAATCAGAAACATTATATGCCTCTTTCAAATAAGGAAGCGTTTCATCACAGAGACTTCTAAGATCTTTATCAAGTAT
>NZ_JBLOBF010000007.1:0-76204 GCF_047785965.1 Caldisericum insulae | reverse complement strand
ATTGACAAATTTTATAACAAAAATGAAAATAAAAAAAATTTTTATGAAAAGAATTATTACAAAAAACTTTATAATACCTACTTTAAAATTAATTTCTAAGTTTCGTGTTCAATCTTTTCGTGTTTTGCTTGTGATATAAGTAATGCCTATGAAGGAAAGTAAAGAAATGTATATAAGGAAAGCCGAGATCGCTGATGCAACCCTCATATCATTTCTTATCTGCTGGAAAAGTTGCAAAGGTAGTGTCTGTCCTGTAAAACCAGCAACCATGCTTGTTACTTCAAACTCTCCTATTGAAATTGCAAAAACAAGCAACGCACCAACTGTTATGCCATGAATAACATTTGGAATAATAACATATCTAAACCTTTCAACAAGAGACGCACCAAGACTCTGCGCTGCTTCTGAAAGTGTTATCTCGTCGATTGTCCTAAATGAAGCTAAAGTATTTCTGAACATATATGGAAATCCTAAAAGAGTATGAGCAACAATCACCATAAAAAGTGAACCATTAAAGGCTAAAGGGGGCTTTGAAAAAGCAAGAATTAAAGCTGAACCAACAATAACAGGAGGAAATATCATAGGAAGTATATTTATAAAATTCTTAAGCGCTTCTCCAAAGCGTCCTTTGAGCCTATTAACAACATAAGCAGCCGGCAATGAAATAGTAAGAGAAATAAGAGTTGCAGACGTGGCAACAAAAAGAGAAACCATTAAGGCCGAATAGTTTTTCTGCCTCTTAATAATCTGTGCATACCACTCAAGCGTAAAACCTTGTGGTAATATTCCCTGCCAAAACTTAGAAAATGAAAATATTATTGGCATTGATATTGGAACAACAATATACAAAACAAGAAGAATTATTACTAAATTTTCTAAAATTTTCTTTTTCATTTATTATCCTCCCGGTTTAAGTTTTCTCTCAACTAAATTGAGTATCGAAAGGACAACGGATATAATTAAAATCAAAGCCACAGAAAGAGCAGCTGACTGCGGTAGATTATAGGTTGATTCAGAAGTTTGGAAATAAATCTGAATCGATAGGAGATTCTTTTCTCCGCCAACAAGTGCAAGAACAGTACCAAAAGCACCAAGCATTCCTGCAAATTGTATACTTAAACCGGACACAAAACCAGGCGCAAGCGAAGGAATAATAACATATCTCCAAGTTTGAAAAGTTGTAGCACCCAAATTTTTGGAGGCCTCAACAATACTCTTATCGAGATTCTCAAAAACTGCTGCCATTGTAAGTGTCATTAAAGGTATTTGAAAAAAACCGTATACAAAAACTATTCCAGGCCATGAATAGATGTCTATATAGTAATCTTTAGGCAAATGAAAAAGAAGTCTTATTATTTGATTAAGAACACCATTCCGTCCAAGTAAAACTATAAATGCAAATGCAACAACCAGACCAGATAGTGTAAGAGGAAGGGAGTAAAGAGACAATAGAAAATTCTTAGTAGATCTCTTTAAATGAGAGATAAAATATCCTACAAACGTTCCTAAAATACCTCCGAAAAGGCTTGCAGAGGTAGAAAATAGTAAACTGTTTCTAATGGCTAATCTATATTGGTCTAATAAAAATATATTCCTGTAATACTGTAGAGTGAAAGATCCTTTATCGCTAAAAAAAGATTTGACAAAAAGATTTAAAATTGGATATATTTCAAAAAAGCCTAAAAATACAAAGAATGGTAAAATTAAAAGAAAATCCCTTCTTATGTTTTTCACTTTGAATCACCCTTTTTGCGGGGAGGAATAGTGTCCTCCCCGACTATAATAAGTCTATTTTGCTCCAACAGCTTGTGCCCAAGCATTTTGTAAAGCTTGTGATATTTCTCCATCCTTTGTGTAATCAATAAATGCAACTTTAGAATACTCCTCCTTGGGTGGGAATTTTGAAGCAATCTCAGGTGGTATCTGCACATCTGGTCTAATTGGAGTTACATACGCCTTTGCAAAGAGTTGTTGTCCTTTTTCTGAAAACAAAAATTCAAGGAACAGTTTTGCAGTGTTGGGATGTGGAGCATTTTTTGCCATTATTACGCCGCCACCAACTGCAATGGTACCATCTGTTGGAATTACAACTTCTGCAGGTACTCCAAGCGTATCCCTCCAAAGAAGAAGATTGTAATCAAAGTTAATAAGTATAGCAACTTCTCCTCTTTGGAACTTGCTTACATCAACCTTTGGATCAACCGAAGCGATAATTCCATTCTTATGAAGCTTAACTAAAAAATCTATCCCCGCTTTATAATTATATGGATCTCCTGACATTGCATAAGATATTGCCTCAACAGTATTAACACCAGTGCCTGTAGCTCTTGGATCAAGATAGCTTACAAGCCCTTTGTACTGCGGATCGTTGAGTTCAGCCCAGGTATGAGGAACCTTTTTAACAATGTTTGTATTAACTATGAAACCAAGTGTCCCTTTGTATGCAGCTTGCCATACTGAACCATTTGAAGCAACTCCTTTTTGCCCTTCAGGAATTTTATCCCACACACTAACCTTATAGTCACTTGTATAACCTTCATTTGCAAGCTTCATTGCATAAGATGGCTTCAGGTCAGCAATGTCATTTTTGGAAGCATTTTCCTCTTTCATTCTTGAATAAACAACCGATGAGCCCATATCTATATCCTGGTGCTTAATTCCATAGAGTTTCTCAAATTCTCCAAAGATTTCGCCATAATTAGCCCAAACATCTGGCATACCATAGGAGTTAATAACTCCGCCTTCACCCTTTGCCGCATTAGCAAGCTCTTCCATAACACTCTTACCTGTTTGAGTTGTCGTTGTGGTTGAAGTTTTACAACCGGTTAACAACAAACTCAAAAGCACTGCAACTACTAAAAATGCTAGTAGTTTCTTCATACTACACCTCCTCCTAAAAGATTTTTAATATTTTTAAAACTTTTCGAAATAGCGCTGTAATCCCTATGCAATTCAATAATTCCAATAATTTCTTTATCTAAACTGTTTAACTTAATGAGAGAATCTGAAAAATCATTATCAATAAGGTCGCTCTCAATAGGTCTATGAAGGTCATATTTTCCATCATTCGTATGTAAATGTAGCTTTGCAATACGATCAGAAACTAAATTAACATAATCAAAAATCCTATATTTAGAAATTTTTGCATGACCAAAATCAAGTGTTATATAGAGTTTATTAAACTGATAAACGAAATCCTTCAATTCGTATGGGTTATTCAGAAGCTCAAAAGGAAAGTAAAGATTTTCAACTGATATTTTTACATTCGAAAACCGATCTATTATCTCTTCTAAAGATTCCTTAAGTGCCTTCAAATGTAGCATACGTTCTTTTTGAGCAATTTCATCATAGTCTTTATATTCAGCGAGATTCTCGTCAATGAAATCAAACCAAGAGATGTATCCACCATGAACCGTAATATTGTATGCACCTAGATCCTTCGCATACTCAATCTCCTTAATCATTTCTGAAACAATACTCCTTCTTATATCTTCAATTGGATATGAAGGGTTCATTCCTCTCAAAAAATTCACATGAAAAGTAAATTCAAATTGAAGAAACCTTGCGCTTTTAATAAAATCCTTAGGTGTTTGTGAGCTTAACTCTAAGACTCTTAAACCTTCAATATAGAGTCTTTCTAAATCATAAGTTTTCAAGTTATCGCTATAAGAAAAGCCAAATCTAATCATTTTTTAATAAGTAATGCAGAGTTCTCTGCAAATGAAACATAGACTTCGTCACCTTTGTTATATTTAGAAGCTTCTTCAATTGATACATCAACATGAATCATTTCAGAAAATGCCTTAAGGGTTATTCTTGCAAAAGAACCAAGAAAAGTTGTAACATCTACAATTGCTTTGAAAGAGTTTTTGCCTTGAGGAATTTTGGAAATTTTCATCATTTCTGGTCTTACTGCCAAAGCAAATTCTCCAAACATTTCTGGGTTGTCTATAATAAATTCCACACCATGCCACTCAAATTTATTTCTTGAAGCCTTACCATGAAAGATATTTGCAACACCAACAAAATTTGCAACAAATAAATTTTTAGGATTACGATAAATTTCGACAGGTGTACCTACCTGCTGAATAACTCCTGCGTTCATTACCACAATCCTATCAGATATAGAAAGCGCTTCAGATTGATCATGGGTTACATAAATCGAAGTGATACTTAATTCTTTTTGAACTCTTCTTATTTCAACTCTTACCTCTTCTCTAACCTTCGCGTCAAGCGCAGAAAGTGGCTCATCTAATAGCAATATTTTTGGTTTTTTAGCAAGAGCTCTTGCAAGCGCAACTCTTTGCTGCTGACCTCCAGATAACTGACGTGGAAATCTATCTTTTAGGTTGGATATTCTAAGCATCTCAAGTAGAGGCATTACATTCTCTTCCTGTTCTTTCTTAGGAACGCCCTTTATCATCAAAGAGAATGCCACATTATCAAAAACAGTCATATGCGGGAATAGAGCATAAGATTGAAAAACTATTGCAACATCTCTTTTCTCTGGAGGAATATCATTTATAACTTTACCATCTACAAGAATCTCACCTGAATCAACTTTCTCAAAGCCAGCAATACTTCTTAAAAGAGTTGTTTTTCCACACCCAGAAGGTCCCAAAAGAGAAACTAATTCACCTTCATTTACGGAAAGTGAGAAGTCATTCACTGCTATTACACTTCCGTAGGTTTTTTTAATGTTTCTTAGCTCAAGATAATTTTCTTTCATATTTAATCCATAAATGAACCACCATTAACATTAATTGCTTCGCCAGTAACAAAATTTGAAAGGTCAGATGCGAGAAATACTGCAACTCCTGCCACATCCTCAGCTGTTTGTAATCTCCCAAGTGGCGTATCCTTAATATAAAGCTCTCGCACTTCTTCCTCAGATATTCCCCTTAACTTTGATTCCCAGCTCACTTCTCTTTCTTGCATGCTCGTTTTTACATATCCAGGGCAAATTGAATTAACAAGGATTTTATAGGGTGCAAACTCTCCTGCAAGTGCTTGAGTCAAACCAACAACGGCAAATTTGCTTGCTACGTAATGTGCAAGAAATGGAGCATTTCCTCTTTTTCCTGCCATGCTTGCAGTGTTAATAATTTTGCCTCTAACTTCGCCTATGATATCTTGGTTGACCATCTTTTTCAAAACTTCCTGAGAACATATAAAAACTCCTTTTGCATTAACATCCATATTGAAATCCCAATCTTTATCTGTTAGGTCAAGAAATTTATTCATTGTTGAAACCCCAGCATTATTGTGCCACACATCAATTCGTTTAAACTGCTCATAGATTTCATTAACAGCATTTTTTACTTCATCTCTATTTGTTACATCTACTTTCAAAGGAAAAGCAATGCCACCGAAATTATTTATCTCATAAGAAACTTTTTTGGCAAGGTCAAAATTGAAATCAAGTACAAAGACCTTTGCTCCTTCCTTTGCGTAAGCAATTGCACACGCTCTTCCTATACCTGAACCTCCACCTGTAATGGCAATTATTTTATCCTTAAGCAACATTTCAAACCTCCTTAGTTAATATTTTTACATTGTTTTGTTTCAATTTCTCTAAAAGCGATCCTTTTGGACTTTCATTTGAAACAAGATAATGAATATTACTGAAACTTGCAACAAATGAAAATGCAACCTTATCAAATTTACTTGAATCTGCAACAACAATGACTTCTTTAGCATTTTTAATAAGTGCTTTCTTGATAAGTGCATCATCAAGGTTATACTCAGTGAGTCCTGCATCTTTATCAATAGCTCCAATTCCAAGGAACAATTTATCAACAAAAAACTGCTCAAGGTTTCTTGCTGCAATTTCTCCTGTAAGTGAAAGCTCTCCGCTTCTAAGAATACCACCCGGTAAAATTAATCTTATTTCTCTTTTGTTTGCAAGTAAATTAACAATGTGAAGATTTGGCGTAATAATGGTAAGATTATGACGGTTAGAAAGATGCTTTGCAACTTCAATTGTTGTTGTACCTACATCAAGTGCAATTGAATCACCATCTGAAACAAGAGTTGCAGCAATGCGACCAATTAGTTCCTTCTCTTTTTTGTTTTTTGTTTCCCTTACAATAAATGGTGGTTCAAAACTTCTACCCCGAGTGCTTACTGCACCACCATATACTCTTCTTAAAAGACCTTCATGTTCAAGGCGAGAAAGATCCCTTCTTATAGTCATTTCAGAAACATTAAGTAATTTTGCAAGATCGTTAATTTGAACACTTCCTTTTTCTTCAAGTTTTTCAAGAATTATCTTTGCTCTTTCTTCATATATCATGAAGCACCTCGAGAATTCTTTTATGGAGTAATTCGTTTGCAGCAACGATTTCACCCTTTTTAAGATAATCTGATCCGCTCAAAAAATCAGATACAACCCCATGTGCTTCCTCTACCACAAGCGAGCCAGCAGCAATATCCCATATGTTCAAACCCCTTTCCCAATATCCATCAATTACACCTTCTGCAACACGCGCAAGATCGAGAGCGGCAGAGCCATCAACTCTTACGGAGAGACTCTTTCTAAAGAGTGCTTCAAACTGTGGGAAATTTGAATATTCAGTAAAATCATATGGAAAACCTGTTGCAAGTAATGAAGATGACAAATCACTGGTTGTAGATACTGAGATTTGCTTCAAATTTTTGAACGCCCCATTTCCGCGTGAAGCATAAAAAAGCTCATCAGAAATCGGATTATAAATTACACCAATCGAAACTTCCCCTTCTCTTAGAAGGGCAATTGAAACGCATACATTAGGATAACCTTTAACAAAGTTAGTCGTACCATCAAGAGGATCAAATACAAAAACTTTTTCTGAACTACCTTTCTGAAGCCCACCTTCTTCTGAAAGAATACCGTATAGCGGAAAATACTTTTTAATGGTATTCCTTATAAATTCATCAACAGTTAAATCAATACTTGTGACAAGATCGGTAAGACCTTTATGCCTCACCGAAAAATCACTCTTAAAATTTTTTTCTATTATTTTGCCTGCCTTTTTTGCAATATCAATTGTGAAATTAAGCTCATCCATTTTATCCCATCGTAAATTGGAAAGTGAACTTCTTCTTTTTCTCATCAAGATTAATTAAAACACCTCTCAAAATTCCATCAGAGTATTCACTGCCGGGATTTAAAGAAAGGGTTTTTCCAATCTTTACACTTCCGGGAGATTCATGGACATGTCCGTGTAAACCTAAATCAGGTTGAAATTCTTCGATAATTCTTCTTACACTCTTACTTCCAACATTTTCTGTTGCAACCGAACCACCTTCAACAACAGGTTTAAGAGTTTTATCAAGTTTTGGAGCTATATCAAGAGGAGTATTAAAAGGTGGCACATGTATATTAAAAATTGTAAACTTATTATAATCCATTTGCCCTGCAAGAGATTTCAAATCATTGTAAATCTCTTCTTCAGTTTTCTCTCTAGGGGAATTCCAAGGTGTGGGATTTGAATACCCATAAGAAAGCATCTCAACATTATCATATATTTCTATAACCTTCATATCAGGATTAATTACATACTTTGAAACAAAAAGTGCATCATCAACAACTGGATCATCATCATTTCCAGGAGATACGAAAATTTTAATTCCAAGAGGCTTCAGCCTTTCAGTTGCAAGCACCATCCATTCTTCGAGAGTATGTTTAATTACAAATTTAAAAATTTCCCTTCTTTTTTCTGGACTCTTTTCTATAACTTCAAGCTCCTCTTCTGTAGTAACATACGGATAAAGTCCATTAAATCTTATTTCTTCCTCAAGCTTGGGAAGTTCATCTTTTGAAACTATCTCTTCGTTTCCTTGATAATTTGCTTCATAATAACCATTTTTTAATCTTACTATTGGGACAAATCCTTTGCCGGTGATGTCGCCACCTAAAATAAGAATATTTGCATTATAAAATTTGCCTGCATTCACGAATTTCCTAAAACACCTCTCGGAACCGTGTATATCAGTTGTAAAAAAGATTTTTATCATTACTTTTCCTCCTATTCTAATCTAACTTCTTCTGGTTCGTCATACCAGGGCATTTTTCTTCCAATAATATTTCGCATCTTCCATGCAAGAGATTTTGGTGCATTGTCCATTGCCTCAATAAGATAATCAATAATCTTATCAACTCTATCCAAATTTTCACCTCTAAGATAACTCTCTTCAAATTCTCTTAATAGTAGAAGATTATCTCTTGTTGTTGTGTACCAACCCCAATCATTAGAGGTAATACTTAATATATATTCAATTTCAGGTTTTTCAGCCTTTGAGAATAATCCAAAATCATGATCAATCAATAACATTAAAATATCCTTTATATCCTTCTCATTCATCTTATGAATTTGAATTTTAGTTAAAAAGATATCACCAAGACTAATGGTATAGGGAAGCAAATCCAACCGAGGTTCAAGATCAATCTTATGACACTGCTCAAAAATTCCGATGAATACATCAATTTGGAACTCATTTTCCTTGTAATATAAAAGTCTTGTTGCTCCATGTAAAGCATTAAACTGTTTATCTTCGATTAGGCCATAATCATTAAATACTTTATTTAAACCTTTAACCCCTTTTCTGTTTACTACAAAATCAAGGTCTTTATATTCTCTTTTTAAGCTTTCAATTTTACTACCATTTGGTGAATTCAAATAAACTGCAATTCCACCAAGGAGGCGGAGGGTCGTCCCCTCCGCATTAGCCTTGTCTATAAGCTCACGCGCAAGATTTACAAGATTTTCAGTCAATTTCATAAATAACACCCAATTCTAACTGAACTCTATTCTGGTGGTATTTCCGTAAATACCTGAGTAATATCTATTCCTTGTGACTTTCTTACAGCGACTGCAATTAAATACCAAATAATCGCTATCACTGGCACAGAAAATGCTTCTATCATAGCAAGCGCTTCAACTTTCAAACCAAATTGTGGAACAAGGAAAGCAGCTACAAAAACGGTGCCCCAAGTAATAACTGTAACAATACCAGCAATAACCATATAAGGAATGTTTCCTAATTTCCTCTTAGCAAGATCAGGGGCATTTTCAAATAGATCCTTTTTCTTATATGGGAAAATTATTGCCGCAATCCCAACTATAACAAAACAAAGAGCCATAACTGCAATTATATTGATAAGATATCCACCTAACCCACCATATATGTTAAGCCAGTTTAAAAGCTCTACATAGAGTCCCATAATTATTGTTGCTTTAACTGGAGTGTGTAGATTAGGATCAACATCTGCAACCCAATCAGGAGCCAATCTATCAAATGCCCATGCAAAAAGGTTTCTTGTGCCAAGTAAAAATCCTGCAGGAGTCCACCAAACAATACTCAAAAGGAATGCAAGCGCAATATAAACCTTTATAAACTGAGGTAAGCTAAAGAATTTTGTGAGTGCAGGGAGTATGAAAACAATATTTTGAGGTAACTTGTCGGAAGCATTCATTCCAACATAAGAAAGTGATGAGAAGAAGTCAAATCCCATTGCTTTATATACAAAAAGGGAACCTAATGCGTAAAGCAAACCACCTATGATAAGAGCTCCTAATACAGATACAATAACAGTTCTTCTTACATTTTTAATTTCTCCTGCAAAGTATCCAGTCCACTCAAATCCTGTAAGGTTTTGGAATGCCCATAACATCGCAAGTATTGTCATTCCCCAATTGATTCCAGCAGGTGGGACATATCCTACACTCTTTGCTATATTAACGATCTCTTGAGGTTGAGTCCCAGTAATTGATGCAAAACTTGCCTGGAATGCTTCTTTTGTGGTTGCAAGAAGACCAATATACCATAAGCCAACACCAATCCACACAATTACAAAAAGTATCCTCATAAACTTTGCAGCAAACTTGGTACCTTTAAGCATTATTAGAGTAAACGCTATGGTAAGAAGTGTTGCAACTAAAAATTGATTTCCGGGTATTGCAAACCAATCAATAAACGATTTTGGAAGATTTGCAACATATCCAAAAGCAGGCATAAAGAAAGTCATCATAGTTGTAAAGTTAAATGCAACCCAGTTAACAAATACAAAAGTCAAAGTCACATTTACAACAAATCCAACAAGCGGGTGAATAGTTCTACTTACCCACACATAATCTCCTCCTGAACGAGGCATAATTAGTGTGAAGAAGATATAGACCCAACCAAATCCCATAAGAAGAATAGAACCAAGCACAAAAGCAAGAGCTATATTTGCGCCTGGAAAAGATGCTGCACCGAATTGAAGAGCCTGAGAAATTCCAACAGGAATTAAAATTGCAGCAAAAACAAGGTTAAACGCATCAAAGGGAGTAAGCTCTCTTACAAGCCCCGTTGCGTTTCTTACAAATAACTTCTGTTTCTTCTCCATCTAAACCTCCTTTGTTTTTTGTATTTCATAAAGTCTCTCGAAGAGAGACTTTAATGACTTATAAAGATCCTTGTAAAGACTAAAATACTCCCTGTATTTTTGGGTATTCGATAGATCTGGCTCGATAATTTCGTAATCTGTAAGGAAATTTTCAATTTCTTTTTCGTCTTTTAAAAGTTTTGCACTCAATAGAGAAAGTAATGCAACACCCAACGATGAACCAGGGTTTGTTTTAATATATTTAATTGGAAGTCCAACAGCATCTGCTGTTATTCTCCTAATAAGCGGGTTTTTTGCACCACCATCAGAAATAAAAACTCTTTTAATTGTTAACCCCATCTCATTTAAAACATCTATATGGTGTAGAAAACCATAGACAATACTTTCCAAGATTGATCTAAAGATATCACCCCTATTGTGAAAAAGTTGAAGTCCAAATATGACTCCTCTTGCCTTTGTATCGAAAATAGGTGTTTTCTCACCTAGAAAATATGGAAGGGTAATGATGCCATTTGCACCAATATTGCTTTTGAATGCTTCTTCTGTGATTTCATCAAAGCTTGTTTCTCTTATAATATTCATAAACCACTTTATAAGTGATCCACTTGAAGCCATGCAACCGTTAATTACAAATTTACCCTCAATATCATGAAAATCAAGAAATAATCTTTTATCCATCCTTAGCGAATCAGAAACAAACATTATATCTCCTGCACCACCAAACTTCAAGAGTAGATCTCCTTCTTCCACAAGACCTAATGCAAGCGTTGAAGCTATATGATCTGCAGAGCCTCCTATAATGGGCACACCACTATTAAATCCTGTAAGTCTCTCAACTTCTTCCGTTAAAAAACCTATAAACTCATTTGGTTTTACAATCTTTGGGAGCATACTTCTATCAATTGATGCAATAGACAAAATTTCGTCATCAAAATCCATTTTTCTAATATTGAAAAGACCACTTTCGAGAGCCCAGTTTTCCTCAACATGAGGCATGTTTGTTAGTTTAGTTGAAACAAAATCGTAAGAACCCATTATGTATTTCGTCTTAGAAACAACATCAGCTTCATGTTTTTTAAGCCAGAACCATTTTGGAAAAATAAGTTGCTGATTGATGGTATTAGCAGTCCTTTCAAAATACCAATTCTCATCTATTATCTTTTTGAAGTATTCTATCTCTTCAACAGCTCTTGCATCGTTTTGCTGAATTGAATATCTTAAAGGGTTTAAATTTTCATCCAAAGCAATAAGCGTCGGCACCATTCCTGTAATACCAATCGAAGCAATTCTCTTATCAAGCCCATCTTTTGCAACATCTTTGAGAACTTCAAGCGTATTTTCAAAAAATAGGTTTGCATCCATTTCAGCAAAATTTGGAGCAATACTTATAAGATTCTGTTCTATTGATTTCTCAAAATAAATTCTGCCGACGCTATCGACAACTATTGCCTTAACAGATGTTGTGCCTATATCAATACCAAGAGCTAAGTCTCTCATCGCAGTTTATTTACTTTCTCCATTAATCTCTTTACTCTATCCACATCAATTGGGTTAAAAGTAAAACCGTCTTTTTTAAGAGCTGTTCCAACAATTGCACCATCTGCAACACTTAGAAGCTCTCCAACATTGTTTTCATTTACCCCAGTATTTACAAAAACAGGAATATTAACGCTTTCTTTAACTTTTTCAAGTGTCTCTTTTGTTGGTGGTTTACCCGTCATTGGACCAGAAACAAGTATAACATCAGCAAGAGAAGAAAACGCAACACTTTTTGCAATCTCATCTAATGGCCTTCTATCAAGAGAATAGGCAAATTCCGCAGAAATGTTAAAAAATACTTTTACATCTTTTGCATCAAGAAGCTTTTTGTATCGATAAACTTCTCCCACATTTGTGTTCCAAAATCCCATATCAGATACATATACACCTGTTAGAATCTCCCTTATAAAACTCGCCTTCGTTGCCTTTGCAAGAGAGATTGCTGCAAACGGATCCCAAAGTACATCAATACCAAAAGGTACTTTTACAAGATGAGATACCTTTCCTATCACATAGCCCATCGTAGCAACAGTAGCATAATTTGCATCAAGTTTATATGGGCGATCATTTTCATTGCAGAACATAATAGAATCTATACCACCTTCTTGAAGATTTATAACATCAGCCTCTATGCGTGAATAAATATAATCAATTCCAAGAGAATCATCATACAGTGGTGTACCTGGCAGTGGAGGAAGGTGAACCATTCCGATTATTGTTTTCTTTCTCTCAAACATTTCAGCCTCCTTTGTTAAGTTTTGTTATAAATTATAAATTAATTTGTTAAATTTGTCAAGATCTAACAAACGAAATAATTAATAAAAATTAACAATATAGATTTAATAACATTTCTTCAGAGTTTTTTTATAATTTTTAGATTTTTTTTTATTGACTCAACAAGAAATTTTTATTATATTTCATACTAATATGAGGAAGATACCAAGATGCATGAGTACACAGCATCCAGACAATGTTTCAATACCATTCTTTGCCAAAAATCCAGAGCTTGATGGCGAAGATGAAGTAATGGAAGCGTTTTATATATTCTCACACTTAGGTGCTTGCGAACAGATGTGGGACTATGAAGGAAAAGAAGGAGATGATTATGTTGTTAAAAAACTACTTTCAAAATACAAATACTTTTTCAGAGAGAATAGACTTGGAAGAGATGTTTTTCTCACGTTGAGAATACCAAATCCAGAGTTCGAGAATGTAGAAGCAAAAATAATCCTTGAGACATTAGAGAGTATTCCTCGTTCTTTTGATACATCTTACACGGTTTTCTCGGATGATATTCCGCCTATTTTTGAAGTTATCCTCCCAATGACAACATCTGCAAAAAGCATTGAAAGAGTTTATAGATACTACACTGATTTTGTAGTTAAAAAAGAAGACAAGCCAATTTTCGATAACGATATAAGAATAAAGGATTGGATTGGAGAATTTAAACCTAAGAAAATAAATGTAATTCCTCTCTTTGAGGACTTTGAACATATTGTAAATTCGGATAAGATTGTAGAAGAATATGTAAAAGGTAAAGAAATTGACTATTTAAGAGTTTTTCTTGCACGCTCTGACCCTGCAATGAATTACGGACTTATTAATGCCGTAATGTTAGTGAAACTTGCCTTATATAGACTATGGAAACTATCAAATAAAACTGGAATTCCAATTTATCCAATCGTAGGTGTAGGATCTTCGCCTTTTAGAGGCAATCTCAAGCCAAACAATGTAATAAAAATCGCTGATGAATATAGAAGTGTCCATACTTATACGATTCAATCTGCTTTTAAATATGACTATCCTGTAAATGAAGTTGTTGAAGGTATAAAACAATTAAAAGGAATAATTCCAACAAATCCAAAGGAAATTGATGAAGAATACGTATTTGACTTTTTCAATCGTGCCTCAAAAACATACTTAGAACACATAGAAAACCTTGCCCCAGTTATAAACAAGGTTGCAAAACATATTCCAGCAAGAAGAAAAAGGAAACTTCATATAGGGCTTTTTGGATATGCAAGAGAAAACGCAAAGGTGAAACTTCCTCGTGCTATCACTTTTACAGGAAGCCTTTATTCGGTTGGTGTACCGCCTGAAATTTTAGAGTTAGAAGCAATCGAAAAAGACGATTATTTTAAAATTAAATCCCTGTATCAAAATTTCGAAAACGACATCAAAGACGCTCTGACTTTTGCAAATATTGACTCTCCTTTCTTTCCTAAGAAAATAATTAGAAAGATTGAAGAGTTTGGTATATCATTTGAAACTAATGAAGAGCACAAAGAAATATCAAAGGCAATCGCCTCAACCATACTTGATTTAAAAAACTACAATATCGACGAACTGACTTTAAGGGCTGCACAAATCCGAAAGTTTATAGGTTAATTATTTAATCTCTCAAGCTTTTTTCTCAAAATTTTAAGCTCTTCTTCTCTTTTCTTGTTTTTAGATTCTTTAAGTAATTTTTCAAGATACTGAATTCTTGCTTTTAATTTGTTTATTTCTTTTTGTTTTAAGTTATCTTTCTTATTATTTTCCTTCTTTGTATGTGCTATTAAGTCATCTTGAAGGTTTCCATTAGCAAGCGTAAACACCTTATGAGTAATAGCCTTTATAAGATACCTATCATGACTCACTAAAAGAATTGTCCCTCTATAATTTTTAAGCGCCTCAACTAATGCCTCCGTTGTTTCAATATCAAGGTGATTCGTTGGTTCGTCAAGGACAAGAAAATTTGAATTTACAAGATTCAATTTTGCGATAAGAAGTCTTCTTTTCTCACCGCCGCTAAGTTCAGAAACCTTCTTAAAGACTTCCTCACCAATAAAATTAAACTCTGCAAGGTAATTCCTTGCTTCACTCACCTCGAGTCCTTCTTTAAGCATCAAATTTAAAAGCGTATCCTCACTATTCAAAACAAACTCATCTTGCGGAAAGTATCGCATTTTGACGCTTGGCCCAATATAAACAGAGCCTGAATCAGGTTTTTCAAATCCTGCAATGATCTTTAAAAGTGTAGATTTGCCAACTCCGTTTTTCCCAATGATTGCGAGTCGTTCGCCACGAGTGATTGTGAAGTTAAGATCTTTCAAAATTGTCTTTCCATTGTAGGATTTCGAAATATTTTTCAATTCAAGGACTTTGAAAGAGCCAATATCAGCACTATCGATATTAATTTTTATTTCTTTTCGCATTTTTTCTTCAGGCACAATGATTTTCTCAACCATCTTTTCTCTGGAAAGCGCCTGTTTTGAACGCGTACCATAACGAAATTTCTCAATAAATCTCCTCTGCTTTTCAAGGTAAATAAGTATTTGCTCTCGCTCACTTCTAAGGGTTTCATCTTCAATCGCCTTTATTTTAATAAACTTGTCATAATTCCCCGCATATTCCTTTACTGAACCATTATCAAGATAAAGTATGTGGGTTGCAATCTTATTTATGAAGGTTTTATCATGCGAAACAATAAGCAGTCCGCCTTTAAACTGCAAAAGGTATCTTTCGAGCATTTCTATTGTTTCTATATCAAGGTTATTTGTTGGTTCATCAAGTATAAGAAGTTCAGGTTTAGAAATAATTGATTTAATTATAAGGCACTTCGTTCTTTCCCCGCCACTCATCATTGAAAGAGGCTTTGAAACAGTCTCTTCGTCAAGGTCAAAATCGTGAAGCATCGATAAAATCTCACTTCGATATGAATATCCGTTAAGTCGCTCATACTCTTCCATAAGAAATGAATATTCTTCGCCAAAATCTCCCACCTTTTCGAGGTCTTGAATCATTTTTTCAATCTCTTTTAACTCCGATATGCCTTCTTCTATAATTTCCATTCCCGTTTTTTCAATTGATTTTATCTCTTGAGGAACATAGCCTATGGAATTTGGTCTTTTTACGCTGCCTTTATCAGGCGATTTAAGACCAACAATTATGTCAAGAAGTGTAGTCTTTCCTGAACCATTTTCCCCAATAATAAATTTTCGATCTTTATCAACAGTAAAGGACACATCTTTTAAAAGTGTTTTTCCCTGAATTGAATAGTGTATATCTGAAACTATTAGCATAATAACCTCAATTGAATATACAATAATTCTTTCAATTTTGCAACATTGATAAAAAAGTAAGACAAATTAAAATATGATGTTTTGAAATTATTACTAATTATGTTATAATTTTTCCAAAATTTAAATGCAAGGGAGGTTAAAAAATGGAAAACGGAAGATTAGGAGGAGTTTATGGATGTAAAAAATCTCCTCCTACAAATTTTAGAGGATTTGAGGTTTTACAGAGAAAATGATCCCTCAGTTGAATCACCACTTGAAATCATATTTACACCTTCTTTCAGAGGACTTTTAAACTATCGCATTTATCATGCTTTATACAAGAGCGGACACAAAGTCTTAGCAAAGCTCCTTTATATTAGAACAAAACTCAAATACAACATGGATATTCATCCGGGGGCTGTTCTTGAAACACCTGTTATGATTGATCATGGCTTTGGCGTTGTTATCGGAGAAACTGCATATGTAGGGAAGAATACGATTATCTACCATGGCGTTACACTCGGTGCAAGAAGAGTTGAAAGCGGCAAAAGACACCCAAAAATAGGAAGAAATTGCCTTATAGGAAACCATGCATCAATTCTTGGGAATATTACAATCGGTGATTTTGTAAAAATTGGTGCAAATAGTGTTGTATTGGAAGATATCCCGCCTTATTCAACTGTTGTTGGCGTCAAGGCAAAAATTGTAAAAGGAGGAGCAAATGAAAAAGTTGCTTGAAGTAATAGGAAACACTCCTATTGTAGAATTAAAAGAAAATCCAAACATATTTGTAAAACTTGAATATTTAAACCCATTCGGAAGTGTGAAAGATAGACCTGCATATTTTATGATAAAAGATGCACTTGTTGAAGGATTATTAAAAGAAGGAGATACAATTGTTGAACCGACTTCTGGAAATACAGGTATTGCGTTAAGTGCTATTGGAAAATTTTTTGGAATTAAAATCATTTTGACAATGCCCGATAATTTAAGCAAAGAACGATTAACCCTTATAAAAAGTTTTGGAGCAACAGTTGTTCTTACAGAGAGATCTTTAGGAATGAGTGGTGCTATAGAAGAAGCAAAGAGAATTATTGAGAGAGGTGTTGCAAAACTCATGCTCAATCAATTTGGAAATCCTTCAAATCCAAAGGCGCATGAATTGGGAACAGCCTATAAAATCTTAAAAGATATGGATTTTGACGTTGATGCATTTGTTGCTGGGATTGGCACAGGGGGAACAATAACAGGTGTTGGAAAAATGCTTAAAAAATTTATAAAGAAAGTAAAGGTTATTGGTGTTGAACCTGAAGAATCGCCGTATCTTTCTAAGGGATTGAGAGGCGCACATTCAATTGAAGGTATAGGTGCAGGATTTAAACCTGAAATTCTTGACCTAACTATTATCGATGAAATTCTAACCATCAAAAGTAAAGACGCAAGAATGTTTGCAAAAGAGCTTGCACTCAAAGAAAGCATTCTTGGTGGACCATCGACAGGCGCAAATGTACTTGCCGCAAAAATTGTAAAAGAAAAATACGGTCTTAAAAGAGTAGTTACAGTTGCACCAGATAGAGGTGAAAGATATTTTTCTGAGGAACTGTTTTCATAAGCATAATTTAATAATGGGCGATTTACTCGAAACAATTAAAGGAAGAAGAAGCATAAGGCAATTTAAGAATGCGCCAATCGAAGAAGATAATATTCCGAAATCATAAAAATTGGATCTCTTTCAATATTCTTTAGAGGGAAAAGTGAAAAAACAACTTTTTGAAATCATAACGGATTTTGAAGGCACTTTTATTGAAAGGCTCAATAAGTTTTTAGGAGTTGTCGAAGTTAACGGAAAAAGTGTGCTTGCACATATCCACGATCCAGGAAGACTTGAAGGCCTTTTAGAGAGAGGAAACAAAGTATTACTTAAAAAGTTTAGTTCCCTAAAGAGAAAAACCGAATTTGAAGTAATTGCAGTTAAATTTGAGGAAGAGATTGTCCTTGTTAATTCAAGATATCACAACGATATTGCAGAATCGCTTATACGAAAAGGCATTGTCAAATTCGGGGAATCAAAAAACTTAACAATAAGAAGAGAAATTAAATTCTTGAACAGCCGATTTGATTTTCTTCTTAAGAATGACAAAAAATATCTCATAGAAGTTAAAGGATGTGTCCTTGTAAAAGATGGCGTTGCACTATTTCCTGATGCACCAACAAAAAGAGGCGCTCGACACCTTATTGAACTTGTTGAATCTTTAAATTACGGTTTCAACCCTTTAATTTTTATTCTTATAATGAGAAATGCAACTGAATTTAAGCCAAATGAAAGTATAGACAAAGATTTCTCAAAAAACTACTTCTACGCCATATCAAAAGGTGTTGAAGTAAAAAAGATCCTTCTTAGCTTTGAGGGAGAAAAAGTCTATTTTGAAAAATTTATCTAAACTACTTTCCTCTTCTTCTTGTTGCAACATCAAAAATAACTGCAAGCGCAAGGACAATGCCAAGAATGATGTATTGCAGAGAAATATCTACGCCTAACAAATTCATACCATTTGTAAGTGTTGTCATTACAAAGGCACCCACAAGTGAGTTCACAACATTGCCAACGCCTCCTGCAGCAGAAACGCCACCGATATATGCGCCAGCAATAGCATAAAGTTCAAACAATGTTCCTGCAGTTGTAGTCGCAGACTGCAATCGGGAGGCAAATAGAATGCCAGAAAGACCTGAAAGGAAACCCATTGATGCAAATACAATTAATTTAATCTTCTTAACCTCTATACCACTTAGTTCTGCTGCCTCTGGATTTCCACCAACGGCATAGATATGTCTTCCCAAAGAAGTTTTGCTTGTAACAAAACTATAAATAACCGTAACAATAAGCACAATAACAAGAGTCCACGAAATGCCTCTAAAAGCTGCAAGCTTGAATGTAAAATACAAAAGTAGCCCTGAAATAAATATGAGTTGCAGAATAAATATATCAAAAGGCATTACATCAAAACCTCTTTGTATATTTCGCCTTCTTCCTGCGATGGACGATAAAACTATAAAGACAACACCAGAAATACCAAGAATCAGAGTTAATTTATGATACTGAGGTAAGAAATTAGAAAGCCCAGGAATATCAGGAATAAAACTATTTCCTATAGCATTGAATGTATTGTTATTTATTATTATAGTGCCTGTGCCACTTGTAACCATCAAAAGTGCGCCACGATACGCAAGCCATCCTGCAAGAGTTGCAACAAAAGACGGTACACCTAAAAATGCCACCAATGACCCATTCAAAAGCCCAGCTAATGTACCAAGAGAAAGGGCAATCAAAATCGCAGCCAAAGCCGAAAAGCCGTGAAATTTCATTAGTACTGCAGCAATTGCTCCAAGAAAGCCCGATAGAAATCCAATAGAAAGGTCTATTTCTCTTATAACAATAACAAGCGTTACACCTATTGAAAGCACACCTAAATAGCCTGTTTGGTTAACCAGATTGGAAATATTTACAGGGGCAAGGAAATTCCCTTGGGATATTAATGAGAAAACCGCCATTATGGCAAGAAGAGCAATAAACATTGCATAATCTCTTACATTTTCTTTCAAAAAGGTCTTTAAGTGTTCTAAGAAAATTCTCACATCCCACCTCTTTATCAGTCAATTGCGTATTTCATTATTTCTTCCTGAGTCAAATTTTCTACCGATGTAAATTCCTTTGTAATTCGCCCTTTACCCATAACATAAATTCTGTCGCTTAAACCAAGTATCTCTGGCAATTCAGAAGATATTAACATAATGGCTTTACCCTCTCTTGAAAGTTCCCTTATAAGATTATAGATATCAAATTTTGCTCCGACATCTATACCTCTTGTTGGCTCATCCATTATAAAAATATCAGGCTCAGAGAAAAGAGATTTAGAAACAAGTACTTTTTGTTGCGTTCCTCCACTCAGAGTTGAAACTCTAACATTCACATGCCTTGCTTTAATTCGTAGTTTATTTAAAAACTCACTTGCAACAACTATTTCCTTTTGTTCATCAACTATTCCATTAGCTGAAATTTTATCAAGTCTTGGTAGAGTGATGTTCTTTCTTATGCTTTCAATAAGTATGAGGCCTTTTTCTTTTCTATCTTCTGTTAGGTAAAATATGCCATTCCTTATTGCTTCTTCGGTTGATGATATTTTAACTTTTTTACCCTTCAAATAAATCTCTCCATTTACAATAAATCCATAAGGATTGCCAAAGATACTAAGTGCTAATTCTGTCCTTCCTGCGCCAATAAGTCCAAAAATTCCAACTACCTCGCCCTTCTTCACAAAAAGATTAATATTACTCAAAATCTTCTTACCTGTATCGGGACGTATAACATTAAGATTTTTAACTTCAAGATACACATCATTATATTCTTCTCTAATCCTTGGAGGATATATTTCTTTTATTTCCCTTCCAACCATATATTTTATAATAGAATTCTCGTTGAATTCTTTGCTTTCTCTTTCAATGTATTTCACAGTATGGCCATCTCTTAAAACTGTAATAGAATCAGCAACTTTAAGCACCTCTTTTAACCTGTGGCTTATTAGAATTATTGTCATTCCTTTTCTTTTCAATTCTAAAAGGAGATTTAAAAGATTTTCACTTTCGGTCTCGCTTAGAGAGGATGTCGGTTCATCCAATATAAGAACTTTTGGATTTTTGCTTAATGCCTTTGCAATCTCTACAATCTGTTGAAGACTTATGCTCAGCTCTTTAACCTTTGCCATAGGGGAGATGCTTTCCCCTTTAACCATTTCAAGCAACTTCTTAGATTCAATTATTTCTCTTGAAACATCTATAGAAATACCATTTGTAATTTCGTGCCCCAAAAAAATATTTTCATAAACCGTAAGCTCAGGAACCAAAGATAGCTCTTGATATATTATTGCAATCCCTTCTTTTTCGCTATCGTAAATGTTGTGAAATTTTACAGGTTTTCCTTCTATCTTTATTTCACCTGTATATTCGTGATATGGGTATACCCCGCTCAGAATTTTCATCAAAGTGCTTTTCCCGGCACCGTTCTCTCCTACAAGGCAATGAATTTCATTTCTTCTAACCTTGAAATTAACATTAAAGAGAACCTGAACTCCAGAAAAAGACTTGTTTAAGTTTACTACTTCAATGAGCGGGGTATCCATTTTTAACCTACATTAATGCCAAGTAAAATCACTTTCTTTATAGTAGCCAGAGTCAATAAGAACTTGCTTAACATTATTCTTATCAACTACTTGAACTGGAGTAGGCTTTGAAGGAACATCCTTTGCACCATTGTTGTAAGTCTTTGTTGATTCAGGAGTTCCACCTTGTAAATAAGTTATGGCAACATTGATTGCGTCTTTAACTAATACTCTTACATCTTTAAATACAGTCATTGACTGCTTACCATCAATAATGTATTGAATTGATGGTTTTTCTGCATCTTGACCTGTAATCACATAGCTCTTAATTGCAGGATCCGCTGCAAATGTATCTGCAATTGCCCTTGCTGTTCCATCGTTTGGTGCTAATATGAACACATTACCCTTTAGATTGGCCGGTGCAACTGCCAAATTTGCTTCGGCAAGGTTCTTTGCGGTGTTAAAATCCCAGTTTGTGGTAATTTGACCAATTATACTTGCCTCTTCGTCCCTTGTAAGGTCTTTCTTATTCTGAAGTGCCTTAGCCTTGTCTGAATTTGCAATCACAAAGGTACCATCTGCAATCTTCGGTTGCAATACTTGCCAAGCACCAAGGAAGAACAAGAAAGAGTTATTATCTGATAAAGCACCTGCATATAAGTAGAGTGGGTTATTTTTACCGGTTGCATGATCAACAAGATATTGACCTTGCTTTTGACCAACTTCGATACTGTCGAATGTAACATAATAATCAACATTTGGTGTTCCTAAAATCAATCTATCGTAAGAAATTACTTTCACGCCGGCTTTCGCTGCTTCATCTGCTGCTGCGGCCGCTGCGGTAGCATCCTGTGGGCAAAGAATAAGAACTTTAATACCTTTGCTTATTAGAGTTTCAACGTTTGTCTTCTCCTTTGCAGGATCTCCTTGGCTAAAGAGAATTTCAACCTTGTAATTGGTGTTCTTTAAGGCATCTTGGAATCTTGTTTCATCTTGAATCCACCTTGGTTCATCCTTTGTCGGCAAAACAATGCCGATGTCAACTTTGCTTGTCTTCTTTGCACAGCCAGTCGAAAGAATCATTGGCGACAAGAGAGCTACTAACGCCACCAACACTAACACTTTGCGCATTACTTTCATAGTGCGCCTCCTTTCATAAGTATTTTAATATAAAAAAAGAAAACTTGTCAATACTAATTAATTTTAATTTACAATTAAAATTTTTCAACTCCTTTTTTATACAAAAAACGCTATCAAAAGGCATATCTTTAATTTCCTTAATTTTTTAATTTCTGTTAATAAATAATCTAAAAATATTTTATCAAAAAATTGCCTTTTGTCAATAGAACAAACACCTTTAATAAAATTTTTTTTTGAGAAGTTCGGTAGAAGTAAACAATCTTATCAAAAAGTGCTTTTAAAGTATCTTCTAAAAACTTCCATGTGATTGATTCATGCTAAACCTAATTATATTACCCTTGGTCCTTTTAAACCAAGGGTAATATCTTATTAGCATACTCCTCATTACCTCTGCAATGTTAAACGTAAAGGCACTAAGATTTGTGAAAAGCAAACTTAACTATCCTTGAGGTTCTGAAGGAGCACCAATCTCTATTTCATCTGGAAGCGAAAAGAAACCTATAATTTCAAAAATTTCACCAACAAACATTAAAATAGCACCTAATCCAAAGACAATCAAAAGTATAGAACCATAGTAAAGAAGCATACCTGCAGTTTTAAAATGTTGATTAGAGAGGCTATCAGAAATTGCATCAAAACTCTTCTTTATATAGTAATACGATACTACAAATAATACATAAATTACAAGCAAAACTAAAATCATTCCAAAACCAAAACCTCGCATTCCACCCATAAAACCATTAGCAAAACTAAAAATAAGCGCAAATCCGCCAACAACAGCAAAAATCAGCATAACAAAGTAATTTATGAGTTGCAATATAAAACCAGTTAGGTAATTTGAGAAAATATCTGGCTTTTGAACCTTTTTAGAAATCTCATTTAGCGCCATTAAAATAAGAATAATTGATGCAACACCAAAAATAAATGAAAGGCCAAAACCTCTTCGAATGAAAACTGAAGCAACAAGAGGTAAAATTGCACCAATCCCACCCATAAGTTTCGCATTCTTTAACTCAATTTTCTCCATTTTTTCCTCCTTTATAAGGTTATTAAATTATAAACTATTTAAAAAATTTTCAAGATACTCTTTGTATCTTCCTGAACTTACATTGTTTTCTTTTATAAATAAAGCTTTTTTAACAAGATTTCCAGGAATTTTATTCAATTTTATAACAAAAGACTTGTTTCTTTCACCAAATCCAGACGAGGAAACAAACACAACCTCTTTATTAATAAGTGCATCTTTGTTCTTAAAAAGAAAACTTCTCATCGGAAACGGAATATTTCCTGCCCAGATTTGCGCCAGAATAAAAACTCTTTCAAATTTCTCTAAATCTAAATGTAAAGGCTCAATGGGAACGATTTTCCCAATAATTAAATAGAAAGAATCCCTAAAGAAATTTCTTTTCAAATTGTCTTTAATCTCTACAATCTCACAACCTCTCATTTTTTGGTTGCCTCCCAATATTTTATTTTTTCCTGGCTAAGAAAAATAAATCACGACCTCATCCATCTAACCATCCTTTTTGTGCGTCTCTTCCACTCGCACGACTTGTATTGGATAAACAATTGAAACCCCCTCTTTTTTCAGAATTTCAACTATTGCAATATTAACTTTTTCCTGAAGCTCCATAAACTTATTGTAATCCTTTTCGTTTATGTAATAGGCGAGTGTAAAATTCAAACTATACTGTCCTATTCCTGAGAACCTTGCAAAGGCAAAAACAGTTTCATCAACACTTTCAACCGCACTCTTCAAGATATCACTCATTTTTTCAAGTTTCTCTTTTTCTGTCTCAAAAGCAACTCCAATATTAATTTGAACTCTTCGTGTGACCAATCTTGACCAATTTCTCACAATTTGTGAAGTTATTATAGAATTAGGTATATTTATCTCCTCGCCCGAAAGACTTATAAGTCGTGTACTTCTTAGCCCAATCTTTGAAACTGTTCCCTGTACATCACCTGTGACAATGTATTCACCTTCGACAAAAGGTTTATCAAATATAATCGCAAAATAGTTTAAAACATCCTGAAGAATTCTCTGTAGGCCAAGGCCAATAATAACTCCACCAACACCAAATGTAGTAAGGATTGATGTGATATCAAATGCTGGTATAAAGTTTTTGACTATAAACACTATACCAAGCAAAACTACTACAATTTTTATTGAAATCATTAATGCTCTGAGCGCTTTTTTCTGTGTTTCTTCAAGAATGGATGTTGTTAAAATCTCAGAATAAACAAAGTCTATAATAGCAACAAGTACATATATTATGGCAACCGCAATAAGTCCTCTCTCAAGTGAATGTAAAATTGTTCTAAAATCTTGAAGGTTTAACTGCTCAAGACTTACAAGAAAAGCAAATACATATAGAACTGGCCCCAACCTTCTGAATAGAAATTGGGTTAGTCTTATGCCAAAATTATCTCTTTTATCCTTTATCTTATCAATTATGCTTTTAAGAATTTTTTCTGTAAGAAATATAAGAAGAATTAGGGAAATGAAAATCAAAAAACTTATTAAGTAACGCAGTATTGTATTTCCCCAAATTTGTGTTTCAAGTAGTTTGTTAATGAGTCCCATTATATATCCTCATTTTTAAAACCTTTTCATTATATCCTACAATTTTAAAAATAAAAAGCCCGTAGCAAAGCGCTACGGGTAGAAAGCTTATAGCAAAAACTAATCCAAAATTTCGTGATAACTTACAAGATCTTTTTTGGAACTCATCTTTTCAACAGCTTCAAGTAATAGCAAACCTTGTTCGTTTATGCTTGTCTCGCCAATATACCCTGCGGCTCTTGCAAGTTCAAGGGCATCTTGGAAGGCATCCTTCGAAAGACCTGAAATTTTTAGTGCCTCTTTTATGTTCTTCGGAAGAATTCTAACTTTACGTTCTTTAACATAGAGTGTACCAACCTCTCTTAAAGCTCTTAAGACTCTTACCAATAATGGGTTTACAGGAAAACCAAGTCCTGTTGGAACACCTGAAAGAGCCTTATCCGTTAATTTACCTGCTTCTGTTTCAATAATGTTTCCATCTGGAAGAATCTCAATTAAATGTCGAGCTTCAAGCTTTTCTAAGGCAAACCTTATTCGGTCTTCTTCAAATTGATCTTTCAGCTTATCGATAACTTCATTAATATTAGCGCCCTTTTCTGGGATAAGAGAGAAAACTGTTCTTTCGAATTTTGTGATTAAAGGAAGCCTCTCAATATGTTCTGCCAGGTTTGCAAAGAAATAACCATTTTTTGTTGGCTCTTTTGAACCTACAAGACCCTCCTCTTCTGCTTTCTTTACCCACTCTAAATTAGGAGAGCTAAATGTTTTTCTTGTAATAGTAATTGCCTTAACTGAGTCAGAGCTTACACTTTGAACATTACGATCAAGTACTTTTTCTCCCCATTCGGTTATCTCAAAAACTTCCTTGCCTTCGTCATCGATAGTACTTCTAATAAGCTCAAAACCTTCCATTGAGTGCAAATCTGCTCTTAAATCAAAATAACCCTCATACCACGCAGTAAGGTCTTTTGCGTCTTCAAAAGCCTTGGCAATTTGCTGATACTTCTCAGGCATTTCATTTAATTTTCTTCCATAACGATCTATAAGTTCCTTATACTGTTTAATACGCCTATCTATCATCTCTTTCTTTAAATTTTCAAGTGTAGGACGCTCATTTTTATTTGTCTTTGCCTTTTCCCAGAGCGCCTTAATTGCACGAAGTGCCATCATTTCGCCTTCTTCAATATCAAAAGACCAAATTTCTTTTCTTGGCCCATCTTTAAGCAATCTGTAAACTTCCAAGGCCCATTCACCTGCAAGAAGAAGATTTCCATCACCATCAACATAACCAAGTGATTGGAGTGTAACGAGGGCGACGTCAGTTATTTTTCTCTCATCATACCAATCAGCAATTGCCTTAAGTATGTCTTCAGATAGAACTGTACCTTCGCCAAAACCACCAAGCATAAGAGTTTTTTTGACCGCCTGACCTAAAGCAGTAAATGAAAATATCTCCCCATTTGGAACTGAATATGCGATGAGTCTCATTGATTCAAGAAGATGTGAATTTTTAACTGATAATTTTATTTCTGATGAGCGGGCTGGTCCAACTGGTAAACCTCTTATTACGTCGGCAAGCTCTGAGTCTATGATTAGCTTTGGTGAAACAGAATATATATCAAGAATGGCCTTGCCTTGTTCACTCAAGGTGTAGTATTCCTTTTTTGTTTCCTGATTTCTAACCTTCAATGCAAGCCCTCTTTCCATAAGAGGTTCTATTCCAAGCGGACCAACACGTTCTGCCCTGTTTGCGGCATCAAGAAAAGCGATAATTTCACTTCCTATGAATCTAAAATCTGGATCCCATTCCTCAGGTTTTGCAAGACCTCTTTTCTCAACAACAACAACATTTTGAGATTCGTATGATTCCTCCTCAAGATTCGGTTTTGGTCCAAGGGAATAGAGTTCTCTTAAGACGTTTGCTAGTGCTCGGCCTGTATATGTTAAAATTAATTTTGCAGGCGTTTCAAAACGCACTAAACCCATAAGATCGAGTTCTCTTACAGTGTCATTATCAAGTTGAGATAAATCGGTTGCAAGGAGCCCTGCATCCACATCTGACATCATTTTTTCAAGAACTAATGCATGTTCTTTTTTAATTACCATAATCTCACCTCCTATTATTATAAAATTTTATACATTTCAACAAATTATAACACAAACTTCAATATTAGTCAATATGTTTTCCGTTAAATTTTTTAAATCCACTTTTTAATGTTAAAACACTTGACAAAAATCTTGAAGGTCATAGAATTTTTTTGTAAAAGTAATTAAATTTATTAGAAAGGAGGAAAGGGATCAAATAATTCTCAGAGTAATTTGACAAAAATAATTGCTTCTGATATAATAAATTGTGCAGAATATAACAAAAAAGGCTGGGTTAATAATTTTGCTTACTTTTTTGTTGTTTTTATTTCTATTTTTATTATTTATTACTGAGATTTAGATTTATATTAAACAAAGAAGATATTATAGTAGCAATAATCCTATCTATATCAATACTTGTATCAGAAAAATTTCATGTTATTATACCCATTGGCTCAGAAGTTTCCGAGTTATCAGTATCTACTGCACTTACTTTCACTATAGCATATCTTTTTAATCCTTTGCTTGCTATATCTTTAATTACAATAAGCGAGGCATTATCAGATATTGTTTCAAAAAAACAGTGGTATAAAATTGTTTTCAATACCGCAAATATTGGTTTTGCAACAGGAATAACAAGCTTGTATTTCTGGAAGTTTTACAATAATTTCTTACCTTTTACCTCGGCTTATAATATTGGGGTAATCATTAATGGGGCATTGATACACTTCTTTTTAGAATCTTTTGCTCTATATTTGTTATTATCTTTCATTGTTAACCGTCCACTTTTATCTTTCTACATCGAAAATATAAAATTCATTTCAGTTGAAATTTTTACTCTTTACCCGCTGGGAATAGTGCTTATGTATTTCTTCAAATATAATCCTTTAATGAACGCATTCCTTCTTCCTTCACTTATTGCAGTTTACTATGCACTACAAAGAAGATATGTAGTAATTCAGGAGACCAAAAACGCACTCTTTGCAATCGCTGAGGTTGTAGATAAAAAAATTCCCTATACAATTGACCATTCAAAACGTGTTGCGATAATAACAGAAGCAATTTGTAATGAGCTTAAGCTTCCATTATCACAAATAAATGAAATAGTTCTTGCGGCAATGCTTCACGACATAGGAAAAATTGCTGTGCCAGATTTTATTTTGAAAAAACAAAACCCAAGCGAAGAAGAAATGGAGGTAATACGACTTCACTCTATTGAAGGAGAAAAAATAGTAGGAAGACTGTCTCTATTTAGGAAGGGGGCTTTACTTATTAGACATCACCATGAAAGATGGGACGGAACTGGTTATCCTGACCACCTAAAAGGAGAGGAAATTCCTCTTGGTTCAAGAATTATAGCAATTGCGGACTCATTTGATGCAATGACTACTCAAAGGTTTTATAGAGACAAAGTTAGGAGTTTTAAAGAAGGACTAAAAGAACTGAAGGAATGTGCAGGCATCCAATTTGATACAAATCTCGTGGATGTAGCTATAAAGGTAATTTCTGAAAAGAAGGAAGAACTTATAAAATTGATGTATCCACTCTTAAACGCCCAATGACAATATTTGTGCTTTTGGCAGCAGTTCTTGGGATAATAGTAAATAGAGGTTTCGAAGGAGTTGTTGAAAATCCAATAAAAGGATTTTATTTTGCAGTAGTTGGGTTTCTAATTCAACTTGGCATTTTTAGTTATGATTTTGCATTTTCAAAGTATGAATACCTTTCGCCCTATTTTTATATAATATCGCTCATTTTATTATTTATATTTGTCCTCTTAAACTTAAACTACCACGGAATGAAAATAATACTCATTGGTTTTTTACTTAATTTCTCTGCGATTATTGCAAACGGCGGATATATGCCTCAATACATAGACAAATTAACAATTGCAGGAGAATTTGAAAAAATTGAACTTTTAAAACAATATGGCCACTTCTACAATGGCATTCTTGGAAGCAATCAAACTAAACTAAAACCTCTTACAGATATTATTGCAATTGGTAAGCCTACCTTCCTCTCTGGTGTTTATAGTGTTGGTGATCTTATTATTATAGCAGGACTAATTGTGTTTATTTTTGAATTTACAAAGAAGAGAAAAAGAGGTGGTACAACTCATATATAGGATACCACCTCTCTAATTTCAAAATGCCTTTAAAAGTTTTAGAATCCTATATGCAATAAGAAATCCTTCTTCACGAGTCATTAGATCCTTTGGACGAAAAGAATTTCCATCGCCCAAAACAATCCCTAATTCATTTAACTTTTGAATCACGTTTTTATAAGGATAATCAATCTCGTTTCCCTTTATTTCAGAAAAGACACTGCTAAGCATCTCTTCATATGGAAAAAATCTTCCAGGACAAAGGGTCGAATTACGCCTTCCCGTTTCATCAGAAATGACATCCTTATGCCGCAAGACATTTTCATTTTTTATGTCATATCGCTTAACAATATCCTTTAGGAGTTTTACGCCTGCATCAAACTGTAAAATCTGCATTCTCTCTTTTTCAAAATTACCAAGAAAACAGATTCCAATGCTTTCAAGGTTAACTACATAATTTGTTGCATGCCATCCAGGAACTTCTTCTGGCTGACCTTTAAAGACTTTTCCCGTGGGTCCAACCATATAGTGGTAGTCGCAAACATAGTTCGGAAAATCCTTTATCCACTTTCTTCGTTGGTTTAGCATTATTGCATCAGCAAGAGCACTTCCATCACCGTAAACATCAGTTCCAGAGTGATGCAAAATAATATACTTTATATTTCTCATAAACTACACCTTACTTTCCATAAGGTTTGCAAGTTTCTCAACTGCATCAGAAAGTCTGTCAATTTTTGCTCCAAAAACTACAAGAAGATAAACAGTGATTGCAATTGGAAACCCAACATTTTGTATCAATGTTATAATTTCATCCATATTTCCTCCTTTGAATTATTTTTACGGGGGCTTTAAAAAGCCCCCTTTCAGACTAAACTTACGGCACTAAATCAACAAATGTTCTCTCAACAATTCCGCCATCAACAAACTGCACTAAATCGCCATTCTTCGTTGTTATAATATTCTTTGTAAGAATCAAATTGCCTAATGTTTGCAATTCCTCAGAAGTAATAGTGTCCTTTGGATTTGCAAATTCCATTGCGTATGTCTTTCCATTTTCGGTTTTAAAAACAAGTCTTAAAACCTTTGCAGTTGTATTAGCCATGCTTTACCTCCTTATGCAGCATAAGTCTTAACAATTCTCCTCCTAACATCACTTACAGTACCCGATAGGAGATTTATAATACCCTGTGCAACTTCAAATAAATCAGTATCAGTTGCAGTAGGTTTAATACCTGTAATACTTTCACGTCTTGTTTTACCATTTACATCAAACACAATTTCTAAAACTCCATTCTTCTCTACAACAGTCATATTTACCTCCCATAAAAATTTTGAAGGGATTTTTCCCTTCACACATTAATATGCAAAGAGTGTCGAAAATATTTAAAAAGTCCATTATTCACTGACCTATTGCAAATCATTTTAAAATTTGTTAAAATGCTTTTATGAAAATGGCAAGTATTTTTGTACTCGGAAGTATTAACGTTGATCTTGTTGTCTATGCAGAGCGTTTCCCTGATGCAGGTGAAACAATCGTTGGAAAAGAATTTTTAATAAATCAAGGTGGAAAAGGAGCCAATCAAGCAGTTGCTGCAAAAAAGGCAGGCGGTGATGTTACCTTCATAGGACGCGTTGGAAATGATATATTTTCAACAATAGCAATTGATTCTCTTAGAAAATTCGATGTAAAGAGTCATATCGTGATTGATGCGCATACAGAAACAGGTATAGCAGTAATTAATGTGGATGATAAAGGAGAAAATAGAATCACAATTATAGAAGGTGCAAACGGAAAAGTTAATAAAGAAGAATTGGAGTATCTCAAAAATAACATCAAAGATGGTGACTTCTTACTTCTTCAGGGAGAAATTCATGTCGATGTGCTTGTTGAGGCTTCAAGAATTGCAAAAGCATCAAATGCAATTGTAATTTTTGATCCAGCACCTGTAAAAAGCGAACTAACAAAGGTAATACCTTTCACGGACTTTATCACTCCAAACGAAACAGAATTAAGAAAGCTCACAAATTCAAATGATACTTACGAACTTTTAAAACTTGGAGCAAAGAATATTGTTTTCAAGATGGGAGAAAAAGGTGTTAGATTTATAAATCAAAATGAAGACTTTGTTGTTGAAGCTTTTAAGGTAGAGGCGATCGATACAACCGGTGCAGGAGACACATTCAATGGAAGCTTTGCTTCCGCTCTCTCAAAAGGAATGCCATTAAAAGACGCCTTGAGGTTTGCAAATGCGGCAGCTGCAATATCTGTTACAAGAAAGGGAGCTGCTGTATCATCACCTACGTATGAAGAAATTATTAGATTCTTGGAGGTGCATTAATGACTTATAAGATGATTATTGATACTGATTGTGGCATTGACGATGCAATAACGATTATCAGTGCTATAAAATATGGAATAGATATTGTTGGAATTACGACTGTTTCAGGAAATGTGTATGTGGATCAAGTAACGGATAATGTTTTACGAATCCTTAATTTTATGGGAAGAAACGATATTAAGGTTTTCAAAGGCGCACATAAACCTCTGATTTCTGAAAAAACAACACCTGCAAAGATTCACGGAGAAAATGGAATTGGAGATGTAAAACTTGAGAAATCACCTAAAAGTGAAGAAGAACTACCCGCACCCTATGCAATTTATAAACTTGCAAGAGAAAACCCTGGAATTGTGCTTTTGACACTCGGACCTCTTACAAACATTGCTATGGCTTTTAATCTTTACCCAGACCTCAAAAATTATGTTTCAAAAATTGTTTCAATGGGTGGTGCAGTAAATTTTGGAAATGTTACACGGTTTGCCGAGTTTAATTTCTTTTATGACCCAGAGGCAGCAGAGTTTGTTTTAAGGCTTGGAATACCAATACTCTTAGTTCCATGGGATCCAGTTGTAGCAACTCCAATATTTGAAGAGGAGCTGAAAGAAACTTTCAAAGGCAGTGTTGGTAAATTGATACTTCAAATGGAAAAAACTGTAATGGACTTTGTGGAAAAGGTACGTGGTGTAAGAGGTGTATTTCTTCCTGATCCTATGGCACTTGCAACTTTCCTTGATCCAACTATTATAAAATCCAAAATCAACACATCAATGCATATGGAATTAAATCACGGATCTCTTATGAGAGGCGCATCTATTATTGGTGAAGGACACGGAACTGAGATTGTAATGGAAGTGGATAAAGGCAAGTTCTTAAATTTTTTCAAAAATATATTCTAAGGAGCTTTCTTCGATTCTGCAAACAGAGGTCTTGAAATGGCAATTAAAGACCTTGGAGTGGATGGAAAGGTTATTGAAGGCGGTTATGATCCAGCAAAGTGGCAACCAGATCTTGAACAACTTGCACAAGGAGATTCAGATATTATCATCATTGGTACCTGGCAAATGGTCGATGCAGTTACAGCAGTTGCACCAAAACATCCTGAGAAGAAGTTCATAATCTTCGATACATCAGTTGATTATACAAAAGGAAATCTTGGAAATGTTTATTCAATCCTTTACAAACAGAATGAAGCATCTTTCCTTGTAGGAGCACTTGCTGCAATGATCACTACATCTAATATGCCACTTGCAAACAAGGATAAAGTTATTGGATTCCTTGGCGGAATGGATATTCCTGTTATTAATGATTTTAAAGTTGGATATATTCAAGGTGCGCACTATATAGATCCAGAAGTAAAAGTGCTTGTTTCATATGCTGGTTTATTTAACGATCCTGCAAAGGGGAAAGAATTAGTCCTTGCTCAATACGATCAAGGTGCAGATATTTCTTTTAACGTTGCAGGAGAAACGGGCTTAGGTCTTATAGATGCAGCAAAAGAGAAGAATAAATATGCTATTGGTGTTGACTCTGATCAGTATATCATGCTTAAGGACAAAGATCCAGAAGCAGCATCACACATTGTGACATCAATGATGAAAAATGTTGATAAATCAATCTACAGAGCACTGAAGCTTTACCTTGAGGGTAAACTTGAATTTGGAAAGGCAGAAGCATTAGGACTTGCAGAAGATGGCGTTGGCATAGCAGATAACGAAAACTACCAAAAATTAGTACCACAAGAGTTTAGAGATAAGGTTAATGAACTTGCACAAAAAATTATCAAAGGAGAAATCAAAGTAGATACTGCATTCGGAAGTTAAAAATAAAAGTAGTTTTCGGGAAGGCATGACCGCCTTCCCTTTTTTCGTTTGGAGGTTTATATGGCAATTGCTATTTCATTAAGAGATATAGTAAAGGTTTATCCCAATGGAGTTGTTGCAAATAAAAAGGTCAATCTTGATATTGAAGAAAAAACAATCCATGCAATCGTTGGTGAAAATGGAGCAGGCAAATCAACTCTTATGAAAATCATCTTTGGTGTCGAAATGCCACAAGAGGGTGAAATATACGTTAAAGGAAAAAAAGTAACATTTAAAACACCGATGGAAGCAATTAAAAGTGGCATAGGAATGGTACATCAACACCTTATGCTTGCAGAGGATCTAACAGTTGTAGAAAACCTTACATTAGGAATTGAACCAAGAAAATTCAAGATATTCCTTGATAAGAAAGAGATGAATAACCTTGCAAAAAAATACATAGAAAAATATAAAATCGAAGTACCATTAGAAAAGAAGATAAAAGAATTACCAATAGGATTAAAACAGAGAGTAGAAATTCTTAAAGCACTTCTAAGGAATGCAGATATTCTCATTTTAGATGAGCCTACAGCGGTCCTTACACCACAAGAAACAGAAGTGTTATTCAAGTCATTAAAAGAACTCAAAGAGCAAGGCAAAACGATTATATTTATCTCGCATAAACTCAAAGAAGTAAAAGAAATTGCAGATAAAGTAACCATAATGCGTGATGGTAAAGTAATTGCAACTGATGATGCATCAAATCTATCCGAACACGATATTGCAAGACTAATGGTAGGAAGAGAAGTTTCATTTGAGAGAATAGAAGAAAGTAGGCATATTGGTAATGTCGCTTTGAAAGTTGAAAATCTAAGTTACTTTAACAGAGAGAAAATTCAAGTTTTAAAGAATATCAATTTTGAAGTAAGAGAAGGTGAAATTGTTGGAATTGCAGGTGTTGAAGGCAATGGTCAAACTGAACTTGTTGAAATTCTAACAGGCTTAAGAGAAGCATCAAGCGGTGCAGTTTATGTACTCGGTCAAAATATTGTAAATAAGTCTGTAAGAGAAATCCGTGAAATGGGCGTTTCGCATATTCCAGAGGACAGAATGAAAAATGGAGTTGCAGATAAGGCAAAAGTAAAGGAAAATCTAATCTCAGATAGATACTACAAAAACAATTTTTCTAAAATGGGAATCCTGAATTATGAATATATTGATGGTGCATCAAATGAGCTTGTAAAAAGATTCAATATTCTTGCTCCATCAATTGAAGCTCCAGTAAACGCACTTTCGGGTGGTAACATACAAAAGGTGGTTGTTGCACGAGAGCTCTCAAGTAATCCAAAAGTAATAATAGCATCGCAACCAGTTAGAGGAATTGATGTTGGAAGTGAAGAGTTGGTTCATAATTTTATAAAAGACGCAAGGGATTCAGGTTGCGCTGTTTTGCTTGTATCTGCTGATCTCGATGAAATATTAAAACTTTCAACGAGGATACTTGTTATTTACAATGGAGAAATTGTGAAGTCCTTTGACAAGGTAGAAGGACTTACTGGAGTTGATTTAGGTCCATACATGCTTGGCTTAAAAAGAGGTGAATGATGGAAAAGTTTATTCTAAAATATTTTAACTTGATTAGAACTATTATTGCAATCCTCATTGGCTTTATAATAAGCGTTTCCTTAATTTTTCTTGTTTCAAAAGACTCAATTGCTGCCTTAGGATACCTTTTCCTTGGACCATTTGGATCTATAAGTAGAATTGGTAATATCGTTGAACTTGCAACACCAATTATTTTTTGCGGTATTGCAATTGCTATTCCTTTCCAGGCACAACAATTTAACGTTGGGGCCGAGGGGACATTTTTCATAAGTGCTGCATTTGGGACGGCCTTTGCTTTAATTATACAAGGACTCAACTTACCTGGATTTATTTACATCTTAGTTGTGCTTACATTTGCAGGTCTTATGGGGGCCTTTTGGGGATTTATTCCAGGATACCTAAAAGCAAAATACAGAGCAAATATGGTTGTATTAACATTAATGCTCAATTACATTGCCTATTTCATTTCCATATACCTTATTAACTATCACTTTAGAGATAAAGCTGCAGGATATCTTACATCCTATAGACTTCCAGAAACTCTATTTTTAAAGCAATTTATTCCTAATACAAGGATACATATAGGTTTTTTAATTGCTATTGCATCGGTTTTTATTGCATACTATTTCCTGTATCATACAACACTTGGCTATGAGATTAGAATGGTTGGCTTTAACTTTCATTTTGCAAAGTATAGTGGAATAAATGTTTTTAAAGTAATAGTTCTATCGTCTCTTATTGGAGGAATTTTTGCAGGTATCGGAGGAATGGCAGAAGTAATGGGAATACACAGAAGATTCTTATGGCAATCGCTTCCTGGATATGGATGGGATGGAGTTGTAGTTGCAATTATCGGACACAATAACCCAATCCTTATAATGTTTGCGGCATTTTTCCTTGCATATTTAAGAATTGGAGGACAGGTATTAAATCTTCTTTCGGATGTCCCATATGAACTAATAAGCGTCATTGAAGCAATTATAATCCTTCTTATAACAGCAGAGGCATTTTTGGAAAATGTCAAGTATAGAATTACAGTTAGAGAAGCAGAAAAGGAGGCTTTTAAAAATGAATCCTCTTCTTAAAAGTATATTCTCAACATCTTTCCTTTTTTCAGTTTTAAGAGTTGCAACTCCAATTATATTTCCTGCCTTGGGTGTTGCAATTTCATCGCTATCTGGTTCAACAAACATTGCTCTTGAAGGAATAATGCTTGTATCTGCATTTACAGGGGTTATTGTATCAGCATTTACTCAAAATCTTTGGCTTTCGCTTATTGCAGGAATCTCGGCAGGCGTTCTTATTGCATTGATACTTGGTTATTTCAGCCTTAAATTGAAGGCAGATATCATTCTTGCAGCAATTGCCTTGAATTTGTTTGCATCAGGAATAACTATATTTCTACTTTACATCTTTGCGCATGATAAAGGAGTTTCAAGCTCTCTTAAAAGCCTTGTATTTCCAACAATAAAATTAGGCTTACTCTCCAAGATCCCCATTTTAGGGGGAATCTTAGACAATCAAAATATACTTGTCTATATTGCATTTCTTTCTGTCATTATCTACTATGTAATTGTGTTTCATACACCATTGGGGCTTAAAATAAGAGCCGTCGGACTTAACCCAGATGCAGCAAGTTCGGTTGGCATAAATGTTGTAAGAATTAAACTTTACGCATTAATTCTTTCAGGAGTTTTTGGTGCACTTGGCGGACTTTATCTTTCGATGGGGTATGTCTCTTGGTTTGGGCGTGATATGACTGCAGGACGTGGTTTTATTGCAATCGCAGCATCTTCTATTGGCGGAAATATGCCTTTAGGAACCTTTTTAGGATCGCTTCTCTTTGGAATTGTTTATGCCCTTGCAAACTTCCTTGCACCAATAAATATCCCATCTGAGATAATTCAGGTAATACCATACATCGTGACAGTTTTGGTACTAACAATTTATTCGGCAAGATCTGTAAAAGAAAAGGAGGTAGGTGAGGAATGAAAAAGATTATACTGGACTGTGATCCAGGACACGACGACATGCTTGCAATAATCCTTGCGCTTTCAAATAAGGAGCTTGAAGTTTTGGGAATCACAACTGTTGCAGGAAATCAAACAGGCGAAAAGACATACACTAATGCTTTAAGGGTGTTAAATCTTATTGGAAGAACTGATGTCAAAGTTTCGAGAGGATTTGACAAACCAATTTTAAGAGAGCTTGTTACAGCACCTCAAATCCATGGGGTTTCTGGGCTTGATGGAGCAAACCTTCCTGAACCAAAGGGAAACGAGACACACAAACACGCAATTGACTTCATTATTGAGACTATAATGAACTCAAACGAAAAGATTTATCTTGTCCCAACAGGACCTTTGACAAACATTGCTGTTGCGCTTTTGAAGGAGCCGAAAATCAAAGACAAAATTGAAAAGATAGTTCTTATGGGTGGCGCATTTCATGATTCAAACTTTACGCCAGGTGCTGAATTTAATATTTATGTTGACCCTGAGGCTGCAAAGATTGTATTTGAAAGTGGTATTCCAACTGTAATGGTTGGTCTTGATGTAACAAACCGTGCCCTCTTAACTTTTGAAGACATTGATTATATTGAGAGTTTTAAAGGACCTGTTTCGAGTGTAATTGCTCCACTCCTAAGATTTTTTGCAACAACAAATAAAGAATTTTTTGGTTTTGATGGTGCTCCAATCCACGATGCATTAGCAGTTTCATATCTAATTGATCCGACAATTCTTAAAGTAAAACACCTTCATGTTGATATTGAAACAAAGGGAGAATTCACATCAGGACAAACAGTTGTAGATTACTACAACGTCTTAAAGAAAGAACCTAACGCTTTTGTTGCACTTGACTTAGATCTTCCTAAATTCAAGAAACTTATGATTGAAGCAATAAAGTATTTCGATGAAAGATCGCAAACCTCTTTCTAACTTACTCCCAAGGAAAAATTATTATTCGGGGGAGTATTGAGGGGGCGATGTTGTGCCCCCTCAAAATGTGGAAATTTCTCCTCACTTCGTTCGTCGAAATGACTGGTTGTGTCATTCCGAAGTGGCGTAGCCACGAGGAATACCTTATTTAGAGGGGGACTGACGATTTATAATGCTCCCATCTGTCAAGACAATTTTTTTAAAAATCTAAGTTAGATTTGTGCACCTCCTTTATTTTGATAATTTTATATAAAATGTAAGTTAGATACATAAACTGAAGTTATTTGAGTGTATAGTCTTATTATAATAATAGATGCATACAGCTATGCCAAGCATAAACATATCATAGTAACGACTGATGCATCAAGGCATGGAATGAAAAGTTCACCAAAGGGAACATGTGATAAATGCCACAGATCTAACCAGCTTGCACAAGAATATTAGATTTTCCGTAGTAATATTCAGCAGGTGTTCTGTTCCCTAATGACTGATGCGGTCTACTGTTGTTGTAGTATTCAATATATTCTTGTGTTATTTTTCTTAACTGATGCCCAGTTTCACAGTCTTCCAGGTAAAGCTTCTCCCACTTGTAGCTTCTGAAAAATCGTTCTATACGGTGATTGTCCAATGCTCTTCCTCTACTATCCATAGATATTTTTATTTCATTTTCTTTCAGCAAGTTTATATAGTCTTCACATGTAAACTGTGAACCTTGGTCACTGTTTATGATTTCTGGTGCTCCATGCTTTTTTATGGCTTTTTTGAGCGAATGTATGTTCAAGTGTATTAGACAGCCCATATCCTACAATATACCTGGAATACCAGTCTATAATGGCTACTAAGTACATAAAACCTCGTTTCATCCGACAATATGTTATATCTATTGACCATACTTGATTAGGATGATCAATGTTTAATCCTTTTAATAAATATGGATATAGGTATTTGTTATGCAATCTCTTACTAAGATTTGGTCCAGAGTAGAATCCATGTATACCCATCTCCCACATGTAACGGCGAGTCCTTTTGCGGTTGATAAGAATTCCATAATCTCTCCTTAGTATAGTTGTCATTCTGCGATATCCGTATTCGGGATGCGCTGTATAGACCTCATCAATGATACGCTTAATCATGTATTCTTCATCGCTTGTTGGCACAGGCTTGTAATAAAGGCTTGTGCGATTAATACTTAAGAGCTCAGCCTGTCTGCTAATACTAAGCTTTTTATCACACCTATCAATCATTTTCATGCGTTCCTCACGAGATTTAGAATTGGGCAGATTTTTTTAAGCCAGGCATTCTCACAAGAGAGCTGCCCTATTTGTTTCAATAATTCCTCCTTCTCCTTTTCATATGATTTTTTGACCTTTTCTAACTCGTCCGTTTCTTTGCTAAACACCTTTGCTGCATTATTGATAAATTCTGCTTTCCAGCGGCTAATCATATTTGGATGTATTTCATATTCAGCAGCGATTTCATTAAGCGTTTTTTCTTCTCTCAATACCTCTAATACAATTTTTGCTTTTTGTTCTGGTGTAAAATTTCTTCTCTTATTCATAACTATATTCTAACTTATTTTTGACTTTTTGTCTGCCTAGTTTTCTGGTATCATTATAAATAGATAATAATTAAAAATGAGTGTACTCATTCTGAAACTATTTATATAAAAGACTTTGTTGAATTTTATAGTCACCTCCCCTATAAAGACATAAATAAATGCTAAAAGTAAAAGACAAAAACTTATCGGCCATAAAATGTATAAACTCAATTTCTGTTGAAAATAAAATTTCTGTTTTAGAAAAAGAATGGGCTAAATAATAAATACAAGATACTAGAAACTTCCCCTACATCCTATAAAAAATAATAGAATTATTATATTAAAAGATGGATCTGACTACCCGGTGCTCGAATTTTGTACATTAATAAAAGATACATTGAAAAATAAAAATAATAAAAAGCAACGCAGTAAACACTGCATTACATATATGGGGTTATTTTAAAGATATAGCTTCACAAAAAGAAAAAGAAATTTTTTAAAAAACTCGGTCAATTTGAAAATGGGTAAGTTTCTCTAAAAAATGTTAAAACTTTTTTATACATCATCTCTATGAGGTACAACGTTAGGTATCTTTTAGGAAATTATTATTTTATTTGTTATGACAATACTTTTCATTATATTCTCATCAATTCAAAAAATTATATTATATTTTATTATTTAACAAATTTTGACATGGCAATAAAATGGTAGTATAATGTAAGATAACTATAATTTAAGGGGGTATATAAAATGTCAATGGAGGAGGCAAAACTTCAGGAAAAAACTTCATTGGGAACTATAAAGATCGCTGATCAGGTTGTTGCAATTCTTGCAGGATTGGCAGCAGCCGAAGTTGAAGGAGTAGCTGGAATGAGTGGGGTTTTGTTGGTGGTATCGCTGAATTATTAGGTAAAAAGGACCTTACAAAAGGAGTAAAAGTTGAAGTGGGCGAAAAAGAAGCAGCTGTAGATTTATCTATTGTTGTAAACTTTGATGTAAAATTCGCGAAGTTGCTAAAAAAGTTCAGGAAAAAGTAAAAAATGTAATAGAAGAAAGAACAGGATTAAAAGTAATAGAAGTTAATGTATATGTTCAAGGTGTTGTTTTCCCGGAAGAACAAAAACAAGAAACAAGAAGAGTACAATAATGGGGTGATGATTTTGTCAAAAATAGATAAAATATTATTGGCTCTTCTAACTTTTCTTACCATTATTCTAAGTCTCTTTTTCCTAATTTTCGTTTCGGGGTTAAAAATTCCAGTTGATTATTCTCAAATAATTTATAGTAATTACGAGAATCAAATAACAGCGATTGTTATAGGGATAATTATTCTTATTTTGTCCCTTAGATTTTTTTATGGGCAATTAGACCCTCCAAATTTGATTTCAAAGAAGTAATTGTGCAGTATGGCGAATTAGGTGAAATGGGGATTTCTTTAAATACAATTGAAGATTTAGTTGTAAGAGCGGCAAATCAGGTAAACGGAGTAAAAGAAGTAAAACCACGTATAAAAATATCTCAAGATTCCACTTCTATCATTTTAAATGTGATCATTTTGCCAGACAATAATATTCCGGAATTAATGCAAAATCTCCAACAAACTGTCAATAAGTATATATTAGAGACTGCAGGGTTAAAAGTATCAGATGTAAAAATTCATATAAAAAGCATATATGGCTCAAAGACAAGACGTGTAGAATAGGAGGAGATTAGATGCAAAGGATTGCTCAAATATTTATTTACTTATCGGAAGAGCATCCGGCAAAATTAATAGGCGTTACAGTGGGATTAGTTTTTGGTATATTCACAGCTATTTGGGGATTGCTCAAAGCTTTATTTATATTAATTTGCATAATAGCTGGATATTTAATAGGTGAATATATAGACAAAAATAAAAGATTTCGTGGATTTTTGTAGAAAAAATGATAATTTTCTATAAACATTTAACAACCCCTTGATTATTCTGATATATTGAAATCATCAAGGAGGTTTTTAAATTACTCTGTATATATTTATTTTAGCTATGTAAAATACCCTTCTTATTCAAACTACAAAATATTTTTCATTACTTTATCATAAGAAAAATTTCCCAATTTATACTTTTCTTTATCCTATCAAGTATTGACTTTTCAAAGCCAAATGCTATTTCACCCTTATTTTATCAAAAATACATACAATTAATCATTACTTACAGATTAAGTATATAACCATTTTTCTTGAGCCAATCTTCCTGCTTTTTATAATCGGGCACTAACATCTTTACTTTTATCCAGAAATTCTTTCCATGATTTCTTTCTTCCAAGTGTGCAAGCTCATGCACAACAACATAGTCTATTACAGAAATAGGAGCCATTATAAGTCTCCATGAAAAATTTAAGTTTCCGTTTGAAGAACAAGAACCCCACCTTTTTTGTGCAGACGTAATATTTATTTTATTGTATTTTAAATTACTCTTTTGTGCATACCACTTGACTCTTTCAGATATTATATTAAATGCTTCTTTTTTATACCAATCAATAAAAACCTCTTTTGCCTTATCTAAAAATTTCCTCGACAAATAAAAACCATCTTCAAGCTTAAGAGGAACCTCCTGATTATCTACTATATACAGCTTATAATACTTACCAAGATATAAAAACCCTTCCCCATTCACAAATTCCTTTTTTAAAGCTTTAGGATCCCTTGCCTCTATCTCCTTCTTTTTCTTCTCAATCCATCCTGAATGCTTTTTAATAACCTCCCAAATCTTTTTTTCATCTATGCCAAAAGGTGCTCTCACTATCAATGTGACATCATCTGTAATCTGCAAGGCTATTGTCTTTCTTTTTGAACGAATTATCTTCTCAATCTTTATGTCTACCATAATATCACTTCCTATAATGGTGATAAGCAAGTTCTAATAATCTTTGTGCTATTTCATTTCTTTTGTTGTATATAATATTTGGATCTAAATTGCTTGTAATGTATACTCCTTCATCTTCCTTAACACTTTCATGATAGTTTTGAATGGGAGAAATTTTATCAAGTAAATGTGAATAAATATAGCTTTTTAGACGTTTTTGCTTGGTTGGATTATCCCAAAAATCAACTGCTTGTATTTCTCTTTTAATCATCTCTAATACATCTTTTGTTAGATCAATTAAAAAGTTTAGATCTTTATCTGAAAGCTCATTAATTGATTTTTTACCAAATATTTTATCTTTCAATACTCCAAAAAATGGCATTTCTTTTTTGGGGTCAAAACCAAAGGTTTCTTCATTTTCTCTACCTTTTTTTAGTTCTTCTCTCACTTTTTCTAATTCAATATATAATTCATCCCATTTCCCTTTATAATCTTCAAGAAGTTTTTTTAACCTTTCCGAAAATCTTTCATATAATTCAGGATCTTCCTCAAAATGTTCATCAATGTACTCATTAATTGCAATCTCTAATTCTTGTGCTTTTGCCTTTATTGGTTTTTTATTAAGACTATCAATAAATTTATCTTCAAGAAGTGGTGTAGGAGGTATTTTAGGATCTACACCTTTTGATATCAAATACTCTTCAATTATTTCTCTTACTTTATCACTAGCATCTCTTACGCTTAACTTGCTGTCTCTATATCTATTTCTTGCAGACTCTTTTATAAAAGAAATTATCTTTAAATCGGCAAGATATTTTAAGCTTTCAGGATCTGGCAAAACTTCATCCATAGCCCGGTTAAATTTTCGAACAATATCTATAAACTCATTTCTGACTTTCTCATCAACTAAAATATCAATACACTCTTCAATATTCTGACGCCAATTTTTTATTCCGTTTTTAGTGAAAAACTCTTCTATTAAATTATGATAAAACCTAAGAGCATCAATACTTTTTGCTTTATTTATTACAACTTCTGATATTTCTTCTATATCTTCATCAGCATATATAGAAAGTGCTTCTTTAAGGTGTTTTAAAACTCCAACATAATCAACTACAAAACCACAGGATTTATTATTATAAGCTCTATTAACCCTTGCTATAGCCTGCAGCAAATTATGTCCCTTTATTACATTATCAAGATACATTACCTGTTCTATTGGAGCATCAAAACCGGTTATCAACATATTTTGAACAACTATTATCCCAACATTTCCACCTTTATCAAAAGGAAGTTTGAAGCTTTTAATTATAGTATCGTGTTTTTGAGAATTGGTATATTCTTCGTATTCTGGAGGGTCGTTTTGATCTTTTGATATAACAACACCTACTTCTAATCTTTTTAATGTATCCAAATCAATTTTTGAGTTTTTCTTCATCATCTCATTTATTTTTTCTTTAAGAGCATCTTCTAAAGCATTTTTATACCTTATAGCTGCAAGACGGGAAACTGCTACAACCTGTGCCTTAAATCCATTCGGAAATACATGGGTAATATAATGTTCTATCATATCCTTTGCTTTATCACGTATTACCTCTTCAGCTTCAAGGTATCCTCTCCATGTAAATCTTCCCATTATCATTCTTTTTGTATCTTCGTCTGCATCTTTAAAAACATCCTCAAATTTGGCATTTGCTGCCTCTTCATCTGATAGTTCTGCACTGTGTACTCGCCCTTCATAAACTATACTTACAGTTACACCATCTTCTACAGATTGTCTTATACTGTATTTATCTATATAATCTCCAAAAGTCATTTCAGTTTTATCTATTGGCGTACCTGTAAAAGCAATCTTTGTAGCATTTGGCAGGGATTTTCTTAAATTAGCACCCAAATATTTATATTGAGTCCTATGGGCTTCATCTATCATTATTAAAATTTTTTCGGATTCATTAAGAACTGGAAAATCAATTTTAAGTTCCCTTTCTTGAAATTTGTGTATCATTCCCATTACAAGCTCTGGCGTATTTGTTTTTAAAGCTTCTTTTAAATCATTTATGCTTTCCGCAACTCTTACAGTAAATCCTACACTTTTGGATGTATCATTTAATTGCTTTTCAAGGTCTTTTCTGTCTGTAATAAAAACAACTTTATAATCTCCAAATTCAGGATTATGATATAATTCCCTCACAACAAACATCATTGTCAAAGATTTACCAGAACCCTGAGTATGCCAAATTATGCCTCCTCTATCTTCTGGCGTTTTACCTTCTTTCAATTTTTTTATTATCTTCTTTGCAGCTCTAAATTGCTGGTATCTTGCAACAACTTTAACAACTGTACCTTTTGAATCCTCTTTAAAAATTGTATATGTATGAAATATATCAAGTAAATTTTCTTTCGAGAGCATTCCTTGTACTAAGACCTGCTGGCTTGTAATATTTTCTTCTCCTATATCGGATAAAGAATAAGGATAAGGATCTTTCCACTCAACAAAATGCTCATACTCTGATGTTATTGTTCCATACTTCGCAACCTGGTTTGATGTAGCAATATTAAAAATATTATACCAGAAAAGTTTTTCATTACCTTCAATTGCTCCCCTTCTATTACTGTAGCGCATAAGCTGCTCTATCGCTTCAGAAATCGGATCTGATATTGCAGGCGATTTGCACTCAACCACAACAACGGGTAATCCATTTACAAAAAGGACTATATCAGGAATAATGTGCTTTTCAGTTCCTGTTATATTTACTTTAAATTGTGATATTGCAATAAAGGAATTATTATCTACACTTTTAAAATCAATTAATCTAACAGTTGGACTTTTTTCACCAGTTTTTCTGTTTTCTGATACAGAGGTATTTTCTAAAAATAAGTCGTGGATCTCCTTATTTACCTCTAATAAAGAATTAGAAAGGGGTGTTGTAATCTTTCTTATTACTTCATTTATCTGGTCTTCTTCTATCCATGGATTTATTTTCATTAAAGACTCTTTTAAAATATCTTCAAGAATTACATCTCTAAAGCTTTCTCTAAATTTAATGCTTTCTCCGTAAACAGGTTCTAAAGAAGAGTTAAAAGACAATATTTCTCTGACTTCTTCAGGATTATCTTTATTTTGCCTATAAATTTCCCATCCAAGTCTTTGAAGTTGTGAAAGAAATTTATTTTCAACATAATGCTCCTCATCCAATTTCATCTTTGCTTTCCTCCTCAATTAGATGATTAACCCTGACTTTGCCTGTAAGCAGATCCTCCATAAGTCCCTTTTTAATCCCTTCAAGCTTTTCTTTGTAAGCTTTTTCTTTTTCTATAACTTCATCTATTTGGGATAAAACTGTGGCTATACGTTCTTGCTCGGGAGTGGGGGGGAGGGGGATTATAGCACCAGTAATAATTCCTTTAGTCAATCCAAAACGTGTTATTCCATTAGCTCTTTTTTGAAAATATATATTAACATTTTTAAAACTCAAGATTTTTGTTAGAAACAAACCATTAATATTATTTAGAGGTTTAACTAAAGCTAAATGATAGCCACAAACTAAATTTTCAATTTCATCTCTAACATAAGCTGGTTTTGCGATATCATTATATTCTTCTGAATCTTTTGTTATAATAACATCTCCTTTTGAAATTTTGAATTTCTTAATTTCATTATTAGTTGCAGAAGCGTACATAAAATTCATTCCTTTAGTTATATAATCATTTTGATAAACTTCTAAATAATTACACAATCGTATAATTTTTTCTTTTAAATCAATTTTCTTATCTACGTTACTCAACTTGATATCTGCAATATCCCCCAATCTCACAACTTCCCATTCCTCAGGTATCCTTCCAAGAGGTGAATCCTTAAATTTGTGAGTTTTTTCATTCCTTATTTGCCAGTTTTCATCTATGCCCTTTGTTAGTAAATCATGCATTAGCCCCTGTTTTATGCGATTATATTTTTCAATAATAGCATCGGTTTTCTCTATGGCATTATCAACTGTTTCAAGTATCTCAGCAATTTTGTGCTGTTCAGGAATGGGGGGAAGGGGAATGTGGAGGTTTTGGAAGTGTGGCAATCTAAGAGATATTACAGTAGTTCCAACAGATTGTTTTATAAGTTCTTTACTTGCCAAATGCATAATATAGTATAAAAATTTGCCATTCAAATTTATAAAATCAAAAATAGCATATGCTCGTTGATGTAAGTCAAATTTACCTTTGTAATACTTAGGTATAAATTCAGTTCCTTCTCCAGGTATAATCACAGCTTCGGTATCAAATAAGTATTTATTGCTCCTTTTGATTTCTGTAGAACGGTCAAATAATGGATAATTCCCATCTTCAATAGCATCTTCCACATTACTTAAACCTGTTGAAATTTCTGCCACCTTACCCAACCTTACAACTTTCCACCCTTCAGGCAGTTTAATATTCTCATTCATAACTATACCCCAGCCTTTTTAAAAACTCATCCAATTTTTTTACTTCTTCATCTCTATCATTTCTTAATTTACTTAAAGAAACTTTATATTTATCCCATAAGTTCTCAAAAATCTTTATTAATTCTTTCTTTTCGTCATTTAAATATTTCTCGAGTTGATTTTGTATGAGTTCAAAAAATTTTTCAAGCAAAAGTTCCTTCACTTCCTCTTCTGTTAAAAGCTCAATTTTTTCATCTGTCTTTTTCTCAACTTCTTTTTCTTTATCACTTATAGCTTTTCTCAATTTTTTAATTTCCTTTTCTTTTTGTTCAATTTTTTCTAATAAATTACTCAATTTTATGGCTTCTTTTTTTGAGATTTCATTGTTTTGTTTGCTTAAGTCTTTTATTATATCCTTTAAAAATTCTTTTACTTTATTTGCAGTTTTATCACCTTGCTCTTCTTCATCCCAGTCTTCCACTTCGTCTAAAATCTCATTCAAATCTCCTTCAATCTCAGAAAGAGCCCCCTCTAAATCTTCAATTTCATCTAAATCTTTTTTAAAATATTTCTCTTTAATCCTTTCTCTTTCAACCAAATTTTTGTTCCACCCATTGCTTATTATACTTTTAAAGTCATAAACAAGCTCTTCCCACCAGTTTGCAAATATGCCTGAGATTTTAAATTCATCAAAAGTACCAATTGGCAGTAAAGTATCTTTTAATTTAGTTAAAGAGTCATCTCTAAATTGCCAGAGATTATTTTTACCATAAAATTGCTCAATCTGTGGTTTTATATCTTCCCACCAATTATTTAACTTGCTTTTATGTATTGAAAATATATCTTTTATTTCAGTGGAATCTTCAATAACTTCTTTAATTTGATTTTTTTCTTTTATTTCATCTTTAAACTCCAAATAATCTTTGTCTTTCTCATTAAGTAAAATCTGGTAATGAATATGTAACTTCTTAAATTGTTCTTCATAATTTGCTACTTCTTTTTTAGGTATACCACCAAAAAGATGTGCATGAACATCGTTAATTTCTATATCTGGAGAATTATCCACATACCTTCTTATATTAAGGTTAAAGTCATTTTCTTCAATCTCTTTGATATCAACCAATCTTGAATATTTGGGTATATCTTTTTTACTGTCAAACACATTAACTATTTTTTCTATGTCTTCCGGTCTTAGGAAGTTTTGATTTCTGCCTTCGCCATATTCTCTTTCTGCATTTATAAACAAAATCTTATCTTTTAAATGTTTTGGTTTGTTTTTGTTTATTACAATAACACACGCGGGTATACCTGTATTGTAAAAAAGTTTAGGGGGTAAACCTATAATTGCTTCTATAATGCCTTCTTTTACAATTTGTTCTCGAATTACTTTTTCCTGACCACCTCTGAATAAAACTCCGTGAGGCATGACAGTTGCCATAATACCATCGTCTTTTAGGCTTGCAATCATATGCTGTAAAAACATAAGGTCGGCTTTTTTTCCTGTCTCAGGTGTAAATCCATATTTAAATCTTTCTTGAAATTGCATATTTGCACGTGTATAGTTTTCTGAAAAAGGTGGATTTGCAAGCACTATGTCAAATTTTTTTATATATCCATTTTCTAAAAACATAGGAGTTGTTAGTACATCTTCATTCTCTATATGGGCATCGTTAATACCGTGTAAAATCATATTCATTTTACATATAGACCACGTCAATCCATTGTTTTCCTGACCATATAGTCCTAAATTGTTTGTATTTTGTCCTCGTTCTTCTACATAATGAAATGCTTCAATTAAAAAACCACCGGAACCTACTGTTGGGTCATATATTAACATGCCTTCTTTTGGCTTTACAAGTCTCACCATTAATTTTTTTACATGAGAGGGCGTATAAAATTCCCCCCCTTTTTTGCCTGCCGAATCTGCAAATTCTTTTAATAAATACTCATAAGCGGCACCAAGAAGGTCAGGGAATTCAAAGTTTGAAGGAAGTAATTCATATTTATTAAAGTGATTTATAAGATCTATAAGCTGCTGGTCTTTAAGACGTGACCTCCCCTTTACAGCATTAAAATCTATATGCTTTAAAACACCGTCAAGTTCAGGATTTGCTTCTTCTAAAGCAGCCAAAGCTTTATTTAGCTGGTTTCCAACATCTTCTTTAAATTTTAATATATTTTCCCATCTTGCCCTTTCAGGTACAAAAAAGGTATCACCATAAGAACTTGGATCTTCTAATAACTCTTCAATCTTTTCATTTGAAAAACCCATTTGAGAAAATTTATTTATTAAATCCTTTCGTTTATTCTCAAAGACATCTGAAGTATACTTTAAAAAAAGCATGCCAAATATATATTCTTTATATTCGGAGGCATCCATTTTACCCCTTAAAATATCTGCCGCCTTAAACAAATGTGTTTCAAGCTGTCTTAAACTTATTTTACCACCATTCATCAATGTGCCTCCTAAAACAAATAATATTTTGTCCTTTTAAAACTGTATCCATATATATTCTACACTATCTATGTAAATTTTATAATAAAAATCAAATTTGCATAGAAAACTTACCTTTTTTGTAATGTAATAATAATGTTTTTAATATTTTTAGTCATTCTTCAAAATAGTTATTATCAATTCTTTTTATCTCATTCAGTAATTTTAAATTCTCCTCTCTTAAGAGACTCCAAAAGTCCCGCCTCCTTTAAATATGTAGCCGCCCATCCTATTCTATTATAAAAAAATTTTAATACCACTCTCACGTCTTGAATTTACTTCTTCTGTCAAGTTAAATACATTTTTAAGTTTTTCTTCTAACTCTTTATATTTATGTATTCCACCATTAGAAAGAATTTTAAGTAACGGCAACATAATCTCTTCATATGTAGGTATAGCCATCTTATCAACTCCCATGTAAAGCATATTTATATATATTCAACAAAACTTTGCAAAATCCTCTAAAACTATGTATGAAAATAAAAACGGACAATATGTATTAATGTATGCCTGCTTTTATAATATAGATTTTTATAATATAGATTTATAATTAATCTAACTCTATAAATTTGCCCTTAATAAGTCGATATTTACTCAAATCAATTCCATTAAAGTCTGAAAATTTACTATCTACATTTAATTTACTACCTACATTTATAAAATAGCCTGCTTCTTGAACTCTTGGTATATTCTGTGTAAAATCAAATTCTGAAAGAAGTTTGAGTTCCCCTTCAAATTTTATTTCATTAGAAAATTTGAAAAATTGTCTTAATGGAAAATTAGGTTTTATACTTGCTGTTCCATTTTCAGTAATGTTCCATTCACAAAGTTCTTCTCTTACATCAATACTCAAGTTTAATAATTCCATTTCACCAAAGCCATATTTAGAATCTCCACCAATATATACTTTAAGATGAGTTTTTAAAAAACTTTTAATTTTTTCATGTATGTCATCCTCAAAACCAATCAATCCCATCCAGTAAAGTTGATCTATATTATTTTTTCTACTTTTCTCTTTAGAATCTAATTTTGATTTTGGAAGTATATATTCAAATTCATGCAAACTTTCATCTTTTGCACTTCTTAATAATGGTTCTACGGCGGTTGATACAAGCGTATCAACAAATTTAAATTTAAATTCTTCCTCAGGGTAATCCCCAAGCGAGAATATTCCTCCTTTATATTGCGGAAATAAAGGTTGAGGTTGAGAATGACCCTCCTCTTCCTGTCCTATCATAGGATAAAAATTAGTAATTCTCTCAAAAATTTTCTTTGACTTTTCAATATCTTTAAATTCATTTTCTATTAAAAATTGATTTGTTAAAGCTCCCCACATAGTCCAGCCAGGAATAAAAACCTCTGTCTCGTTTATTACACCCCATCTTGTAGAACCAATGTGAATAGGTTGATTTTGTTTAAATACAAGCTTATACCATTCCATTTTCAATCACCCATAGCCTTTGCATGATAGCGGGCATAAATCAGAGCTTTTTCTAATGATTCTTTGAAAAATAACAATTCGTAAATATCTTCAGACAGTTCCTTAAAAAAATCTTCAGCTTTATCAATTTGACTATATTTAGAGTGTAAAAAAGGCTTTAATTTATCCATTGGTTTTTTAATAAATATGTCACTATATTTCTTATCATCTTTTTTATCTTTACTTAAGCAAAAGACATAATAAGCACACACACCATCATTAGATAAAACTCCTAATGCTTTGTCTATGAATCTTAAAATCTCTTTATCTTTTTGAGAACCGTTAACTATATCGAAACTCAATTCATTTAATGTATACTCAAGATTATTTTGAGTCATCTCCCTCACCCCCGTTAGAGTCAGTCTTTACATTATTTAGTTGTGTTAAATCATCTTCACAATTTTTATCTGCATCTTTCATTTCTAATTTTAACCTTCCAAAACCTCTTGTTGTCATACCACCAATACCTAATGTCTCAAAGAAGTGTTTGGAATCGCATAAAGCTCCTTTTAGCATATTATAATCAGGCAAATCTCCGATTTTATCCAATAATCCTTTAAAAGCTAATTTATCATTTATTCTTAAATCTCCAGAAAATATTGTTCCTCTTGGTATGGCTTCAGAAGTAAACAGTGCACCTTCTTTTGCAGCTCCTGTTATTGGATCTATTGAAACTGATGTTCTTACCTCAAGATTGGAATTAACAATTTGTGAAAACAATTCTTTTGGAACAATTATAATATCTTCCGGATTTAATTCAAATCCATTAATTTTGCTTAGATCTATTGGCTTGTTTTCTACTTTATAAGGTAGATAAAGCCATCCAAGATTTATATGTCCTTCTTTTTTGTCTGTTTCTTTGCCTGTTTCCTTACCAGGTTCTTCGCTAGGTTCTATTTTTTCTAAAATAACACAAACTTGCCCTTTATTTTTTTCTTTATCAGCATCTGTTTCATCCTTATATAAACCTCCATTTTTTAATATTTCTTCCGTTGTTATCCACTTGGTACCCAAAAGTGTAAATACAGGGAAAAACAAAATATTTAAATCACTAAAATAAATCATGCCTTGCCAGCTTATATCTTTTTTTGAAAATCCAAAACCTTTGCAAACTATGCAATGTCCGCAATGACCGCTTTCTTTTTCTTTGCTTTCTTCTAATGTAATATTTGGTAATTCGTCCTGTCCTGCACATCCTATTCCTGTATATCTGTTACCTTCGAAACCTCCAACCCATTTTGCTGAATTTTGAATAAAAATATCCTTTAAATTTTTACCTCTTCTTTTACTTTTTTCAATGCGTATCTCGTCATTTTGAAAAAATTCATGAATTTTCAGGGTAACATAATACCTCCACGTTCCTGCCAAACTTGAACCAGGAATTTTGGGAAGTTTTGTTATTGGGTCTCTTACTATTGTATTATCCACCCTGCCTATGGTATATACACCTGTACCAATATAAATAGGGTCAATGGCCATACCATAAATTTTAAATTCTTTTATCAAATTATCTTCACTCATTTTTTAAACCTCCTTTAAAGTTTTATGCCAAAAATCAAACATATCCAAGAAAAGTTGTAAATTCCCTGTGGTCATTTTTTCTTTTAATGCCTCATAAATTCCTTTATCTTTTTCTGTCTTGTCAATATCAAATAACTCTTTTATTCCATCAGCAAGCTCTTTATCATTATTTAATTTAAGAATATTAACAAAGCTTGAGCTAAGAAATGCCTTGATTCCTTTTGTATCATTTTTTGTTTCCTCATTCTCGCTTGCTAAGTATTCCCACTTGTCATATTTATACTTATCATATTTATCGTATATAACTGATATTAAGTTTTGAAGTTTTGTGCTTCTAATACTCTCACTAATATTATTCTTACCAAATAATTCTTTAAATTTTTTAAATTTATTCCACATCTCTAAATCATAGGCTCGCCCATTTTTTAAAACTATCTTTCTTTTATACATCTTATCGCTGTCATAATAAATATCATTTCTCCTTGTATTTATATCTAAGAACTCAAAATCAAATGTATTGGGAACTATAGTAACCTTATCATCGCCATTAAATTTGTCAATATTTAATATCCAATGTTTATTGTCACTCGGTTTTATATAAAATTCATATCCTTCATTGTTTTTTCCCTTATATAATGAATAGTAACTATGCGTATTATTTAATGATTCTTCTATCTTCTGGCATTTTAATTTCTCTTTTACTTTTGAAGCTTCTACAGTTATCTCTAATTTTCCTACATCTTTAATATCCCTTCTAATTTTCCTAAGTGCTTTTATACCCACGTATAAAGGCTTTTTATAATTCTGAACTACTACTCCTATATGTAGTGGGAGTTTCCCATAAACGAATTTAAAATGTTCATCATATTTTTTCATAACATTATCAATCAAATTAGGCACATACTCAGCAGGTATAATAAACTGCCAGCTAATAGGTGTAGGGTCTATAATGGACATATAGGGTTGGTACAATTCAGTTTTTGCGTCCTTTAAATTAATAGACACACCACTTGCTTTTTCCTTATCCTTCATATCATTATTCTTATCTCTTTTTAAATTAAATTTTGCACCGTTTGTCAAATCTTTAATATAAGATATCAAATAAACTTTGCCATTGTTAGCCCAAAAAACTGCTTCTCCATCATAATACTCACCATCTTGGATGTACACATCTTTGCCGTTAATTTTTACGTTTTCCCAATAATACCTCGTTCGTCTATTCTGAGGAATACCTGCATAAGCACATAAGTTCTTCTTTATATCTTCAAAAAACTCTTGTGTACTCTCCCATATTCTTCTCAATCGTGCTGGTGATGGGTTTTTACGAAGGAGAAATTGGAGGATAAGTGTAGATAAAAAGTCTATATCTGGATCACCAAGAGATTGCCAGTTTATTTTTCTGTTATCAAAGTCTATTTTGTTGTCTAATTTCTGCTTTATAAATTCTTCCCATCTATCACCTATTGAGCGTTCAAGTAAAGTATTATAAATTTGTAAAATTAAATAATTTATTGTAAATACTTTATATAAATGTTCTTTTGCTTCATCATCCTTTAAATAATCTTGAATACTTTTCATTTTATTCTTTTCTTTATTTATAGTAATCATTTTACTATTCTTATCAAAAAAGCAAAAATTCTCAAGCCAATCCTCGCCCAATAAACGATTTGCTAAATCTTTGTTCTTGTCTTGTAAATTATCTATACTCTTATTTACTAAATATTTGTTCTTGCCTGGTACTTTATCTATACTCTCTTTTTTAAATATTTCATTAAAAGGTTCAAAAATTCCTCTATCATACAAAGATAAAAATTTTTCGATACTACTAACTTCTGCTTCGTCAATTTTTAAGTTTTTTAACTCGTCTTTTAATAGTTGATTTTTTATTAAATTCAGTAATTCTTTTATTATTTTAAGATATTCATTAAAATCTTCTTTCCTCACCAACAAACTGTTTAACATATCCCCATTCAACCAATCACGAAGTTCAAACTTCATTGTCACCAATGCAACTCTATCATTTTTATCCTTCAATTCATCCATCCAGATTGTTTCTTTGCTCGTATCTTCAAGCCATTTGTCAATCCTACCTCTTGTTTTCTCTTCAAAACAAACATCACAAATATTTTTGTTTTCATCCCTTCTGTCTGATCTAAACACTAATCTTTGTCCACATACTTGACAAACACCTTTTGCTCTTCCGCTTTCAGATTTAACCAAGCATATATCAGTTTCTTTTTTACTCCAATCTGCTTTTAAAAAATTTTCTTTAGCATTTTCAAGAAGATAAGATAGATTCATAAGTCCTCTTGACGCCTTAGTAAGAAAGATAGCTGGATAAAACTCATCAAAGGATTTCTTTTTGAAAATATTTACAATTTTATCTTTTATTTCTTTTAAATCATCACTTAGTTTTGCTAAACTACTTTCAACTAAATCTACTCCCAAGCCTTCACCTACCAAAAAATAAATTCCTGTTTCATCACGATATATTTCATTTCCAATAGGATAATCATATTCTAAAAGTTTTTTAATTTCATCATCTATTTCTCTTGCTTTATCCCTATACCATTGGATTTGCTGAGGCTTATATCCTTTTTCTGCAAGAGCAAGCTTATCATATTGTATGCCAAGAATACGCCAGCGGACATCCATTCGTTTGGGCATACTTTGAATATTATCATTTTTTAAAATAAATTCCGACAGAGAAGCTTTAAACATTGTAGTTGCCATATAAGCTTGATCCCACAATGATACATCATTTATTGGAAATCTATCATCACTCAATAAGCCACTATATAAATTTTTAAATTTCTCCTTAATTGATTCAATATCAGTCCAATCGATATTTTTTGAATCTAAAAAGTTTTTTATATCATTTTCTAAATTGTTAATCATATGATTAATAGTAGTTTGATTAATAGTAGTTTCGTCTACTAATAAATAAATTAGTTTATTTTTAAAACCTCCAAAAGGATTTGCCAACCATCTATTATCTTGAGGTACAACTTTTATATCATCATTTGGAGAACCTTTATCTATACCAGAGTTTAGACTTTCTCCATTCCCATATAACACTTGCAATAGATATTTTTTGTCTTTTTGACTTCTCCAGTTACGCCAATTTCTTAAAAAATTATCCCACAAATCTATTTTTTCTCCTAAAATTTCTATTTTTTTACCCTCTATATCATCTTTCCAATCAGATAAGGATTTTTTATTCAAAGTAATATTTGCCCTATTTTGTTTGTCTGAATCTATTTTATCCCATAAAGACAATAAGGAAGCTATTTCCGCTTTTAAAATCTCATCCTTATATTTCTTTAAATTTTTTAAATTCAACTCTCCCATTTAACCACCCTTTTTCTTTCAGTCCATCACTTATATTTAAATCTTTGTTAGTAAAATAATACTTTTCTTCACTTAACTCAAAAGTTCCCCATCCAAGCTTTGTTTTTGCTCCTATTCCACTTTGTGATACTTTTTCAATTGCAGATAAAAGATTTTCTAAATCTTCTTCTGCTTCCTTTTTTATTACATCATTTCCTTTTAAAACTGCATCAAAAGGAATGTATATAATTTGCAATAATCCTTCCGTTCCTTCTGGAACTACCTCGTAATAAATGGGTTGTATTCCTGCTCTTTTTCTTCTGTCATGGGGATTTATTACTTCTAAAGAAAGTCTGTCGAAATATGTGGGATAAAATATGGCTCTTCCCTTGCGTGTTTGAAATTCAATTGGTAAGTTTTTATTATCTTCTTGAAGTTTCTCAAAAATTTTCTCGTAAAGAATGTCTTTAAGTTTTTCATATGAATTTTGATTGTTAACTTCATTTATAAGATTTTTGTCTATTTTCATTCCAAGTTCAAATAATATAAATTCTAAAAGATTCTCTTTAAACTTTTCTAAATCTTTACTTTTACCCTGTAAATAATCTTCTAACACTTTTATACTTTCAGAACCCGCGCCAAATATTCTTAAGTAACTATTAATGGTTCCTTTCCTTTTTTCAAGATCGGTTTTTTCATTAATTAAATCTTTAAATGCACTGGCTAAAGCTCCTTTCCATCCACTCCCGCGAACCATAGGAACCTTGAAAACATTTTCTTTTAACACTGGATTTGGAATAATATAAAATTCATCGTCATCTTTTGAAAAATATGGCTGCTTTAGTGTAAATTTAGCTTGAATGATAAATGAATAAAGGGGAAGTTTTTTTAAACAATCATCAGCCTTATCTGGAGTCAAAAGCCCTGAAATAGAATTTACTTTTTTCAATTGCTGGTCATCTTTAAATGCAAAAACTTTACTTTCTTTAATAATTTGGTCATCTTTAAATGCAAAAACTTTACTTTCTTTAATAATTTCTTCTTTTAACCTGGTTAAAAGATTTTTTATCTCGCTTTTGGGCTTGAAACAATATTTACAGTAGGATATATATTGGTTTAAATTTTTTACATTATCAACATTTATTTCAATTAATGCCTCATAGCTAGGCATCTCGTTCGCCTCCCTCATAAAGTTCTAACAAATCAACAATAGATAAAAAGCCTCCGACGTAATTTTTATTTTCTTCATTTTCTTTTATATAAGGTAAAATTTTTGACCCTTGAGGTAGATCCTCCTTCTCTGGAGGCTTTTCAGTAGTGCCAAAAATCTTATGTCTTTTTTCTGTATCTCCTCCATTATTTTTGTTTTGCGCCCTTTCTTCTGCTTTTCGTTTTATCAATTCTTTAATAACCTCTTTTAAATCTTGGTTTTGAACTTTATCGGGTAATATTTTTATTTTTTTATCATTATTATTGATTACAATTAAATCAGAAAAATTGTTAACGGATTCACTCAACTTAAATTCTTTATTATTATTGATTACAATTAAATCAGAAAAATTGTTAACTGATTCACTCAACTTAAATTCTTCATTCTTATTGTCTTCAAAACTACAATTAAATTTATTATTATTTGTCCAATCATTTTTTACACTATTATTTTGTTTTACTTCTATAATCTTTAATCTCCCATATCCAATATTCCATTTCCCTCCCCAGTAGCCATATTCATCCATAAAATTTAGAAGAGGGTAAAAAATCCCATTTAGTATTTCTTCTTCTACTAAAAATTTCACATTGAACTGCCCATAAAAATATGGATTTGGTAAATAGAAAACAGACCAATTCTTTTCATCGCTTCCTTTAGGACAATCACTATTCTCCTTAACTTCTCCATTCACTTTAGAAACACAAATTCTATTTGGTAAATTTAATCTATTACCAAAGGAATCATCTTCTAATGGTTTTATCTCTCTTATCTCAATCAAACTTCTCCAGCCTGTGGTACCAAAAACAATAGATGGCACGGGAATACTCATCCCTTTTAAAGTTTTAATTTGCGATTTAATGTCTGTATTTTTGTTGTCGAGATTCTTTTTAAATTCTTTTTCATTAACGTCTCTTTCAAACCTTCCCTTTTTGCTGTCAAAATCTTTTTTTGAAACAACTCCAGCAAAATAACAAATAACTTCAAACCAAAACCTCAAACTTCCCATCAAAGAAGAAGGTCTAATTTTTGTATTTTTCTGCCATGCATCACCCGTCCACAATGGAGTTATTGTCCGTAAATCGACATTAATTTCTTTTTTACCCATACCAAAAACTCCTTTACATTTTTCAATTCAAAAATAATAACATAAAAAATATTATGTAAATAATTGATAGATTTTCCAAAAATATTAACAAAGCTTTCCCATATAGCATTATACATAACTTCATAACTTTTCAAAATCCTTCTAAAAAATTGTATTTTTATAGAAAAATGTGGTTTAGTACCATAATAAAACAACTAAAATTCATATCTATAGTTACAGCACTACTTGATGATATTCTATATGGTAAATCGCCTATTTTATACGATTTATTCTGTATAGGATCAAATACATAAATATCAGAAACACCCCCCTTGCGTAGTAGAATAACCTCCAAACGTGTAAATTTTATTATTCAAAACAGCTCTAGAAAAATTCCACACTGATTGTGGTAGAGTAACAATTTTTCTCACACTTTTTGTTGATGAATCAAATTTCAAAATATCATTAGAATTTCCTGAAGTACTTCCTTTTTTAAAATAGCCACCAGGATATATATATTTTTCCATATAATACTTAATAATTCTGGTTAGTTAAATTATAAAGTAAATCCGCTACTTTTTTACAGAGCCTTTTGCTGGATCAAATTCTAATATATTAGAATGCTCCCCCTCTAACTCCCCCAGAAAGGAGGAGATTTCTCCTTTAATCGAAGGGGTAAAAGTCCCCCTTCGAACTACCCCCAAAAGAGGAGATTTCTCCTCACTACGTTCGTCGAAATGACTGGTTGTGTCATTCCGAAGTGGCGTAGCCACGAGGAATCTCCAATATTAGAAAGGGAGACATCCCCTTTCTAACTTGCCCCCAAAGTAAAGTTATTATTTAGGGGAGTGTTGAGGGGGCGGTGTTGTGCCCCCTCAAAATGTGGAGATTTCTCCTCACTTCGTTCGTCGAAATGACAATCATTGGAAGAGAGCATATCCCCTTCTATCTCCCCCTGAAAGGGAGTAGATTTCAGAAATGATAAGTTTTCTTCAATGTCGGAGAAGAAACTCATGAGAAGTATTCACTCCAATAGAATGTAAATTTTCCACCCTCAATTTAAAAATATTTGTAGTATAATCTGATTGTGGAAAAGTTCGATGTAATCGTTATTGGCGGCGGACCTATTGGATGTAATGTTGCAAGCAACCTTGCAAAAGCAGGACTTTCCGTTGCAGTAATTGAGGCAAAAACAAAAATTGGATTTCCAAACCACTGTTCAGGACTTGTCCCAATAGAGTTTCTTGAACTTACAAATTTAGATAAATCGCTTATCATAAACTATATAAAGGGAGCTAAGGTTTTCTCTTGTAAAGAAAACGATTTTCAATTCAAAAGAGATCTTCCTTACGCTGCAGTTATAGACAGAAGTAACTTTGATATCTTTATGGAAAGCAAAGCAAAAGAAAATGGTGCAAAATTCTTTTACAATGCACACATTGAAAACATAGACACAAAAAACGGAGATTCCTTTATTACACTTACAAATGGGAATATTTTTAATACCAAGGTTATTGTAGTTGCTACAGGTGCAACATCAGCAATTCAAAAGATACTCAATGTAGAAATTGATGGAGAAACTATTTACACAGTCCAGGTAGATACAAAAATTTCGCTTAACGATACTGAAATTGCGTATATCTATATGAATAATCATATTGCCAACAATTGGTTTGCTTGGATTATTCCAACAAGTGATGAAAGTGCCCGTGTAGGTTTTGGCAATAATATTGGAAAAAACCTTCTTGATAAATTAGACATGCTTTTTAAAAACTGGAGTTTACTTTCAAATGCAAAAATTTCAGGAAAACCAGTTGTTTGGAGTATCCCTATAGGAATTCCCAAAAAAATCGCATACAAAAATATTCTTTTTGTTGGTGATGCTGCAAGACAGGTTAAGCCATTCTCAGGAGGTGGTCTTCTTACAGGATTTATTGCTGGGAATATTCTAAGTGAAACAATAATCGAAGCATTTAAAGATAATAGCAATAATTTCTTTAAAATTCTCGAAACTTATGATAGTCGCTCAAAAAAGGCATTAATAACCGAGTTTAAAAGAGAGATTTTTCTAAGAGATGTTTACATCTCACTAACTGATGAGGATAAAGACCAAATAATAAAAAATCTAAACAGCAAAAGGATATCTCAAATTTTGATACAATACGGATTTATGGATAAACCCGCTATTACAGGTATAAAGTTGCTATTTAACAATCCACAAATACCATTAATTTACCTGAAAAGAAAAATTTTAGGATAGCAACTTTTCCTTTTTAGGAAGAGCAGGCGAACCCACAAAAATGACTTTGCTTCGTGCCCTTGTTATAGCGAATGCAAGATTAAATTTGTCCTCAAAAACATTCGGAAGGCTTTCAACATCCACGAAATTTATTACAACAATTGAAGATTGAATTGCTTCCTCCACAAGAGAAACTCTCACACCTTCAACTTGATTAGTTTTCAATTGATCAATTATATATGCCTTTTGTCTCTCATAAGGCACAATTACCTCAATAGATGAACGATCTACCCCACCCTTCAGGAATTGAACAATAAGAGTCGTTGTGAAATTCGCCTCATTTTTGTTAAGTTTGTTTCTTTCAAATTCAACTGCACCTTTAACTTGAACAAACTGAACAACTTTTTCTGGATTCACAAGTGGTATAAACTCACTTTCTATGTTTTCTTTATTGAGAATTTTAATCTCTGAAACATCTGAAGTTGCCTCTGAATTCAAAGCGTAGAACCTTAAGACAAACTTATGAATGAATTTATCAAAGCCAAAAACCTTTTTGAGTCTAAAAACTCTGCTTTCTTCAAGAAGATTTTCGTATGGTACTGTTTCATCATAAGTAAATACAATTATATTTTTCGTGAATGATGCAAGATTTAAGATAGTGTTTTTATCAATATGTCTATCAAAATAAAAAATATAATCATACACCCCTTCGAGATTTTCAACACTCTTCTCAACAAGATTTCCAAAAACTTCTTTAAGAGATTTATAGAAACCTTTGGAAAAAATTATTATTTTTGCTCCTGGATATTTTTGCAAAAATTCCCCAATAATGTGTTTTTTACCAGTTCCAAAACTACCTTTTATAACAGCAAATACAGGTTGATCTGCAATTAGGTCTACAGGATTGTCAAAAAGTTTATCAATATGAGGTAAAAATTTACCATTTATAAGAAAATCCTTTAAAGTATCAGTAGCTTTTGTAATATTAATTATTCCCCTTACTTCTTGCTTAACAGTTTTAAGCGGTGTAATAAACTCAGGAGATACAGTCTTGTAGTCAACTGCGCCTGATATTGTATTAAAGTCAATTGATTTAACGATACCAAAAATCCTCATATTAAGAGGGGGTCTTTCAAAAAGCATACAAGGAGTGCCTCTGTCAAGATTTAATTCATTATCCTTAATATAAGCCTTAAATGTAAAGTCGTCAGACTCTGCATTGTAAATCCGTGTTGTCTCAATATCCTCAAGCCTTGATTCAAGAAGCTTTTTAATATGTTTGCGAACACTTCTAAATTCCTTGAGAAAATCGTTAATAGGCGCTTCAAAGACGTCCCTATGGTCAAAAAGGTAAGCATAATCAAGCATGTTTGAATTTGGTTTGTCATAATTGTTTCCAATAACTTTAAAGAATGAATAAACAAGGTTTGCAAACTCATTTCTTTTTAAGAAAACTTGCTTCTTATCTAAAAGAGAGATCTTTTTTTCTTCAAAAGTACCAACGCTACTCATCACCAAATACTCTTCAAACTTAGAGGAAATAGCCTGTACTATGCCTTTTGTAAAATTATCTTCAAAAACAACAGGAAATCTCCCAAAGAAAAGCGCATCCTTAACGAAAAATCCGAAAGTTGTATCAAAAATGTATGGATAGAAACTGAATTTAGCCTTTATATCTTTTGGAAATCTCTCAACAAGGGTTTTAAAACGATTGCTCTCTTTAATACCTCTAACCGCATAAAAGATTTCGCCTTCAAAAGATTCTTTAAGAGAAGCACCATTAAAAATCTTGGATAAGGTTGATAAAGAATCCTCTTCAATTTCTTCAGGTTGAACAAGAAAACCAGGATAAAATGAGACAAAAGAATCATCAGTGAATAAAAATGTTTTACGAAGAGCTCCACGTTCTTCTTTTAGGTTTACAAAGCTCAATTTCTTTACACCCCACAATTGGGCGGGCTTTTCAAAAACAATATTAAATACACCACTATCAGTAGATAGCGTAATGCACTTTTTACCGGCGCTTTCAAACTCCCTTATTACAACTCCTTTTAAATTTACCATCTTACCAAAATTATACAATTTATAAAAATAAATCAAAACAATTTATTTGATTTTACCAATTTTATAAAAATGGAAGTTTTTTAAAATTTTATTCTATAACAAAATTGCATAAAAATTATTACCAAATGAAGATTTTTTATTTGAAATTCATCAAAAGAAAACCATTTTGCTTCAATCTCTCCCAAAAACTACCAATAAGAAATTTTTAACGGAGTTTATGGATGAGTTCAAATTTAAAGGCAGGATTTACAATTCTCTGCATCTAATCACCCAAAAGGAGGAGAATCCTCGTCACTTCGTTCCTCGGATTGACAATTCTTTGGTGTATTTGAGGGGGAGTTTTGAGGAGGCGGTGTTGTGCCCCCTCAAAATGTTTGTCATTCCGAAGTGGCGTAGCCACGAGGAATCTCCGTCGTATGGGTGGAGTTGGAGGAGGGTGTCCCTCCTCCATTTAATAGGAGATTTCTCAGTCGCTTGCGCTCCTTCGAAATGACAATTATTGGAAGAGGGCACATCCCCCTTCCAACTTTCCCCTAAAAACAAAAAGAATAACTTTCCACTTTCATTTGTCATTCCGAAGCCAATTTTTCTGTGTCATTCCGAAGTGGCATAGCCACGAGGAATCTCCAATATTAGAAAGGGGGATACCCCCTTTCTAACTTACCCCCAAGGCAAAATTATTATTTGGTGGAAGCATTGAGGGAGAGGTTTGTTAAATTTAGAGGGGGATTTGAAAATCTCCCCCTCTAACTCCCCCCTAAAAGGAGGAGATTTCTCACTTCGTTCGAAATGACTGGTTATGTTTAATCTGAAGGTTATTTCTGTTTGTCATTCCGAAGGCTTTAGCCTGAGGAATCTCCGTCGTATGGGTGGAGTTGGAGGAGGGTATCCCTCCTCCATTTGGAGGAGAATCCTCGTCACTTCGTTCCTCGGATTGACAATTCTTTGGTGTATTTTTGGGGGAGTATTGAGGGGGAGGTGTTGTGCCCCCTCAAAATAATTGTCATATCGAGCGAAGCGAGATATCTCCTCTGTTTATATCGAAGGGGTAAAAGTCCCCCATCAACCGTTAGAAAGGGAAGATGATCCCCATTTTAACTCTCTCGATTTTGAACTATTAAAAGAGTATGCAGAGGGATACGAACTTATAGCAATTGACGAGGCACAGTATATAAAAAAACATAGGCAATTCTATTAAAATGATGCTTGATAATATCCCATCGCTTAAAACAATATTGGCTGGTTCGTCTTCGTTTAATTTGATAGGACAAGTTGGAGAGCCGCTAAATGGAAGAAAAATAACTCTCGAAATGTTTCCAATTGCGCAGATGGAATTTGCAAAACTTATGAACCGATATGAATTAAAAGAAAAATTAGAGTATTGTCTAATATATGGAGAATATCCCGCTTATAACCTCAAAAAATAACAGCGAAAAAATGGAAATCATTCATGAAATTGTCGATTAATATTTACTCAAAGATATCCTCATATTTGAAAAAGTAGCAAAGTGCTTCTTGACCTTCTTAAGCTCCTTGCATCCCAAATCGAAAAGGAGGTTTCTTTAAACGAAATATCACAACATGTTCTTATTGATATTAAGACAGTAAAAAGATATATCGATTTACTGGTTAAATCGTATGTTATTTTTCCTCTTACTCCGTTTTCAAAAAATCTAAGAAGCGAGATTAGTGGTAAAAACAAGTATTACTTTTACGACACTGGGGTAAGAAATGGAATAATAAATAACTTTAACAGATTAGATTCAAGGAATGATGTTGGCGCTCTCTTGGAGAACTGTATAATAGCAGAGAGACTGAAAAAAACAAAAATACATGAGAACTTTTACAAATTTGTACTTCTGGAGAACATACACCAAGGGAAAATTGACCTAATAAAAGAATCTCAAGGGAGAAATACCTGTTAGATAGTAATTTTGAACTTGCAAAAATTTGGTTTAGCATCTATAATATCCTGTAAGGAGGCTTGATAGTATGAATACAGTAAGACATGTAAAAATTGTATCAAAAAAGCCTTTCTGGAACATTGATAAGGCGCATGATTGCAGAGCATGTCAAACTCCATGCAAATCTGCATGCAAAACAAGTGTAACCGTTGGAAATCAGGTTTGTGAAATAAAGAAACCTGTTAAAAGGTGGATCTGGTAGTATAAATGTTTGATAAATCTTTAGTACATCTTTTCCCCTTTAATGGGGAATTTTTTGCTGTTGATGTAAATTCTGGAAGCCTCTTAAATTTAGATGACGCAACTTATTTTTATTTAGAGAAACTCGAAGAAACAGATTCAAAGGAAGAGGCTTTTAATTTAACTAAAGAAAAATATGGTAAAGAAATTGCACAGGAGATACAAGAAGAAGTCAATGAACTTATAAAAGACGGGATTCTTTTTTCAAAACCTCCCAAGTACTTTGAGTCTAACCTCATATTGAAATCAATGTGTCTTAATGTTGCACACTCCTGTAATTTTGGATGTCTCTACTGCTTTGCAAAAAAAGGGAATTACGGTGGATCTGATGCTCTTATGAGTTTTGATGTTGCAAAGGCCGCAATTGACTATCTTGCAAAAAATTCACCTGGACGTGAGGCACTTGAAGCCGATTTCTTTGGCGGAGAGCCTCTTCTCAATTTTGAAGTGGTAAAGAAAACAATAGAATACGCCAAGGAAACTTATAAAGACAAAAATTGGAGATTCACAATAACAACAAATGGAAGTCTTCTTTCCGATGAGATTGAGAACTTCCTTTTTGATAATGATGTGAGTATTGTATTAAGCCTCGATGGTGATAAATCTGTAAACGACAAATACAGAGTGTTTAGAAATGGTAAGGGCACATTTGATTTGGTATTTCCAAAGATAAAGAAAGTTGCAGTTCATAGAGCCGAATCAGGTGGATACTATGTAAGGGGCACTTACACTCATGATACACTTGAAATATCAAAAACCGTTATGGATTTGCATAATTTTGGCTTTAAATATATTTCTCTTGAGCCTGTTGTAACAAAGGAAGAAGATATTAGGATCAAAAAAGAAGACTTATCAATTCTTAAGAAGGAATATGAGCGCCTTGCTATAGAATATGTAAATTCACAGAAAGATGAAACATGGAACTTCTTTCACTTTAATCTTGATTTGGAGGCAGGTCCATGCATTCAAAAACGCATTCATGGTTGTGGTGCAGGTGTTGAGTACATTGCAGTTTCACCTGATGGGTCAATATATCCCTGCCATCAATTTGACGGCATAAAAGAAACAAAATTAGGAGATGTGTTTACAGGTATTACAAATAAAGAACTCCAAGAAAAATTTAGAAAGGCAAACTTTCTTTTTAATAAAGAAGAATGTGCAAAATGTTGGGCAAGATTCTATTGCTCGGGTGGTTGCCTTGCAAATAATTATGTTATGAACGGTGATATCTTTAAACCATATGAAATCGGTTGTGAAATTCAAAAAATGCGAATTGAGGCAGCGCTTTACGTTGCATATAAGTTAAGAGAACTTGGCATTGAAGTTCCAACAACACAACTTTCTGAAAAAAGAGATTCAGTAAAGTAATTAGATCTTGCTGAAGGCTTCTTTTAATTTCTTATAAGTTTCTTCAATTGCCTCAGGAATTACGCGTGTTTCCCCAAACACAGACATAAAATTAGTATCCCCACCCCAGCGTGGTACAATATGGAAGTGAAGGTGTTCTTCTCCTGCACCAGCCGCACGACCAATATTAACACCGATGTTAAAGCCTTCGGGATGATAAACAGTTTCAAGTACTTTAACTGCAAGGCCTAAAAAGTACATAATCTCTGTTTGCTCGTCTTTGTTAAGGTCATATGGAAATTTAACATGCCTTTTGGGACAAATCATTATGTGTCCTGAGTTATACGGATAACGATTGAGGATTATTATTGCAAAATTCCCTCGCTTTACAATAAGATTCTCCTCATCATTTGAAGAATTTGCTGCAACACAAATAAAGCAATCTCTATCTTTTTTATGTGCATTTTGAATATAAGTTTTACGCCAAGGTGCGAACAAATTTCTCATACAAAATTGTAATTTATATTTCAAACCTTTACTCTTCGGAAATATCTTCTCCTCGTTTTCTTCCCTTGTTTTTGATAATTTGCCTTACATAATCTATAAATTTTCTTACTTCTTCCAAATCTTCATCATCAATGTCTTGGATTTTTTTGTTCTTGCCTTTGAAACTTAGAAGCTTCAATAGGGCTAACCTCCTTAATGCAGTTTTTGTATCAATTCGACCATCAGCCCAGTCATCCCAAATTGCATGGACAATCCCATAAAATTCCGCAATGGAATCAAGCCCCGGTTCATTAACATCGATAACTTCTTTTCCAAGATACTTGTAGCGCTCTTCACGTTCTTCTTGTGAAAGGGTTTTAGAGCTTTCTTTAAGATAATCGTGTATTTTCATACCCCCTCCTTTTAAATAATCTAACCTTTAAGTTTATTCTCGAGATCTTGCAATATCGATTTTATCTCCCCAATTTCCTTTTTAAGAGATTCAACATCCTGCTTTAGCTTTTCAATATCTATATCCTCATAATCTTCATCATCAAATTCCTCAATTTCTTCATCGTATTCTTCGAAGTCCTCTGCTATTACATCATCAATAACATCATCAATAGTTCCTTCTGCACCAACCACCACATCAATGCCCGCTTCATCAAAGGCAGTCATCATATGCTCTCCCATATTGCCTGAAACTACCATTTCAACACCTTTCTCCTTAAGAAAATTTACAACCTCATCGTGTGCATGAGCACCTGCGTAAGGATTTGCAATAGATTCAACATTCTTTACATCATCGCCTTCAACTTCAACAATCACAAAATACGGTGCATGTCCAAAATGCTCAGAAATTAAACTTTCAAGACCTTTTGCTTCATCTGTTACAAACGCAATTTTCATTTATTCGCCTCCATAATTGTTTTTACTAAACACACCTATATTACTTCTGTAAATTCTAATACCTCGAAATTCTTAAAAACTCTAATAAAAATTTCTTTCTATTTTATTATATCATATTTTAAAAAGTTTTTGACATACGAAAAATTAGTATTATAATTTAGAGTGATGTTTACATTACTAATACTTTTAGCAATTTTAGGGATTTTTAGTGGAATTTTTGTATTCTACAGGGAGAAATTTTTAGAAAAAACAGACCATATTGATACTCCGTTAGTTTCTATTATAATCCCCGCAAGAAATGAAGAAAAGAATATTAAAAAAATCCTTGAAAATCTCAAAGATTGTAACTACCCAAATCTTGAAATTATTGTTGTTGATGATAATTCAATCGATTTGACCTCTCAGATTTCAAGATCTTTTGGAGTAAAAGTCATCCGTATAGTAGAACGCGAAGAAGGTTTCCTTGGAAAACCATACGCATGTCTTAAGGGCTTTGAAAATTCACATGGAGATATCTTAATATTTGTCGATGCAGATGTAGAGCTTGAAAAGGACGCCATTGGTAGTATCGTAAAAGAAGTTTTAGAAAAAAACGCAGTAGTGTCAGTTTGGCCAAAACATATAGTAAAGGAACCATACGAAAATTTGTCAATGATATTTGCAATAATTTCAGCAATGGCATCAAAAAGTTTTACTATCTTTGAAAACACAAAACCAATTGGGATTTATGGCCCTCTAATTGCAGTATCAAGAGAAAACTATATCAAAGCAGGCACACACTATGTTGTTAAAAACGAAGTTGTTGAGGACTTCAAACTTGGGCAAGCATTTTTAAAGGCAAGCATACCTATCATAAATTTCCTTGGAGGAGATCTCGTAAAATTTCGCATGTATCCAGATGGGCTTAATTCCCTTTTCAAAGGATGGGCTAAAAATTCTGCACTTGGAAGCTCAGCAGTTGATTTTTCAATAGTTATACCAATATTGCTATTTTTGCTCGGTTCTTTGATCCCGCCACTTTACTACAATATATCCCCATTTTTTTATCTTTACATAGCTTATGTTGTATTAATTCGCATCTTTGCAAAAAGAGTAGGAGAATTTTCCATAATTTCGGCAATTCTTTATCCACTAATTGTTTTATTTACTCTTTTTGTTATAACATACTCTTTTTATGCAACATTCATCAGAGGTTTTGTTGAGTGGAAAGATGTAAAAATATTTACAAGAAGGTAGGTAATAACCTATGGAACACATAAGATTATTGGCACTTTATTTTTTAATAGAATTTTTGACAGGCTCGATAATGTTTTCCTATCTTATAGGACTTTTGCTTCACAAAGATATAAGAAAATATGGGGATGGAAACCCCGGTGGGTTCAATTTGTGGCATGCAGGAGGAAAAGTTGCAGGAATTGTAGGAAGTCTTCTTGATTTCTTAAAGGGAGCAATTCCTTTGTTCTTTATAGTAAAAAGCGGGAATTTTTCGACTTTTGAATTAAACATAATTGCCATTGCCCCACTTTTGGGTCATATATTTACTCCCCTGCTAAAAGGTAGAGGAGGAAAAGGTGTTGCAACAACCTTCGGAATTTGGGTTGCATTAACAAATTTTAGAATTGCAATACTCTTCGCAATTTCATTAATTTTGTATCCAATTATATTCCATAAAGGCTACGAAGAATCGCCAGAATACAATTCACTTAGAGTAGTAGGTTCATTCACTTTTATTGGTGTCTTTGTTTATATTCTGCATAAGGAGTTCCTTCTTGCTTGGTTTTTAAATATAATGCTTCTTATCTATTCCCACAGAAGGGAATTAAGTGATATACCTGTAAGACTCAAAGAAAGATTTTTAGGATAAACAGAGTTATTTCTATTTGGATTTTGTTGTTCGCTAAGACAATTTGAATAATGTTTTCATAATCGGGCTTCTAAAAGATAAAATTCCTTTGCAAAATAAAAATTGGGATTATAATAAATTGATGGAGGTGCAATTATGGCAGGAAATATGTATGAAGACCCAAAGGCAATCGGTGAAAAAGCGATGGACTTGCACAGGGCAATTTCATCATTAATGGAAGAGCTTGAAGCAATTGATTATTACAACCAGAGAGTTATGGCAACAACGGACCCAGAACTTAAAAAAATTCTTATCCACAATAGAGACGAAGAGAAAGAACACGCTGCAATGCTTATCGAGTACTTGAGGCGAGTTGATCCAAAATTTGAGCATGAGTTAAAGGATTATCTCTTTACGACAAAAGACTTTGGAGATATGGGCTAATAAAGTCACTCATATGAAAGTTGGAATCACTTTTAATTTAAAAAGAAGTGAAACAGAATTAGATGAATTTGACAGACCCATAACAATCGAAGCGATAAAAAGCGCTCTTGAAGCAAGGGGACACAAGGTTAAACTATATGAAGCAACCTCCCCCTTGCTCTTTTATTCGCTTACGATTGATAAACCTCAGTTTGTTTTCAATATTGCAGAAGGTAAATACGGAGCTTACAGAGAAGCGTTTGTCCCTGCACTTTTAGATGAACTTAGAATTCCTTACACTGGCTCATCAGTCTTATCGCTTGCAATCTCAATGGATAAGGTAATGACAAAAGAAGTGCTTATGTTTCATGGCATCCCAACACCAAAATTCAAGGTTTTCAAGGTAATTGATTCAATAGAAATTGGAGATCTCAATTACCCTGTTATTGTAAAGCCAATTTTTGAAGGGTCGAGTATTGGAATAACTTCAAAATCTATTTGCGTAAGTGATGCTGAATTAAAAGAAGCAATTGAAAAGGCATTCAAGAAATTCAAGAGACCCGTAATGGTTGAGGAGTTTATCGAAGGAACCGAAATAACAGTAGGTGTTATGGGAAATTTTCCACCACAAGTTTTACCACCCATGGAAATTGACTTTTCAACTCTTTCAAGAAGAGAGCTAAGAGCATCTCCTTATATTCAAACTTACAAATTTAAAACAGAGTATTCAGACAGGGCAAACTACTATCTTCCTGCAAGACTCCCGGAACATGTTTTACAAAAAATTACAGAGATTGTTAAAAATGCTTTTATTGCTCTAAGAAATAGAGATGTCGCAAGGTTCGATTTGCGTGTCGATAAGAATTACAATCCATATGTTCTCGAAGTAAATCCCCTTCCAGGACTTGATCCAGAACATTCAGATTTACCACGCATATACAAACTTATGGGAAAAACTTATGAAGATCTCATAAACGACATATTGCAAATTGCAGTAGAAAGGCACAGAGTAGAAACAAAACTTTCCTTTAACCACGAATAATAAATTTCTTGAAATATAAATTAGCATCTTTCCATAAATTACCATTTTTAATACAATATTAGGTATGGGAGTAAGGGAGTATTTTGTTGAAAGATTAAAGGAAGCACTAAGAGAGAAAGACTTAACTCAAAGCGAACTTGCAAGAAGAACTGGCATCTCGATCGCATACATATCCCAACTTATACAAGGAAAAAAGACACCAACAATTAAAGTTGTTGCAAAAATAGCAGAAGCACTTAATCTTCCCACATCATACTTCATTGAAAAGACAGACATTAAAATTCTTTTTCACATTGATAAGGATCTCACAGAAGAAGATATAAGGGCAATCGAAGCCTTTATTGACTACCTTAAAAAGAGGAAAAGTGGAAATAAAGAAACTAATTAAAAAAGAAATTGAAAGCCATCTAAATTTCACATTAATGACAAATGGAAAGGCATACAAGCGCTTTATTCTAACGTATGAATTTGCAGAATATCTCCTACAAGATAACAAGACTTTTGCAAATTTTCCTTATTACATCTACAAAGGTGAGGATAAAAAATTCCAATCAAAGATAAACAGAGCTGTAGCGGAATTACTTATGCTAGAAACTGTTCTAAGAAAAATAGTTTACGAAGCATTACTATATATTGAGAATGTAAATTTAGAATTTATAAATGAACTCTCAGATTACTTCAAAGTGTCTAAAAGTTTTGTTAAAATAAAACTCAAATCTCCTTGTTATGAGGTGATCGTATGAAAGTTGTTTTCATAACGGGTGGTGTAATTTCTTCTCTTGGAAAAGGGCTTGTTGCATCTTCACTTGGAATGCTTCTTGAAAGCAGAGGCTTTAGTGTTAACATCGCAAAAATTGACCCATATTTACAAATTGACGCAGGGACAATGTCTCCATACGAACATGGAGAAGTATTTGTAACAGAAGATGGAGGAGAAACCGATCTTGATATCGGAAACTATGAAAGATTTCTAAATAAAAATCTTACAAAAGATAACAGCCTCACAACAGGGAAAATTTATTACTCCGTTTTGAAAAAAGAACGCCTTGGCTACTATCTTGGAAAGACAGTTCAGGTCATCCCACACATTACAAATGAAATAAAAGATAATCTCAAAAAATTGGGAAGTACTTCAGATATTCTCATAGTTGAAATTGGCGGAACAGTAGGAGATATAGAATCTCAACCCTTTTTAGAAGCAGCACGACAAATGAAAAATGATTTAGGAAAAGAAAATGTCTCCTATATCCACGTTTCACTTCTTCCGTATCTTAGAGCAACGCAGGAAGTCAAAACAAAGCCAACACAACACAGTGTAAAAGAACTCCGAAGTATGGGAATCCAACCAGATTTGCTTGTTTTGAGAAGCGAAGTGCCTGTCCAAAAATCCATAAAAGAAAAGTTATCTCTTTTTACAGATGTAAAAGTCGAGAATGTGCTTGAAGCAATTGATGCTGATAACATATACAAAATTCCAATTCTCCTTGAAAAGCAGGAATTTTCCAAAAGAGTACTGGCAGTTTTAGGGCTTCAAGAAAACAAATTAAACATCGATAAATATCTTGACTTCTTACAAAGAATGGAGAACCCTAAAAAGACTGTTAAAATTGGCATCGTTGGAAAATATGTTGAACTAAAGGATGCATACAAAAGCCTCAGTGAAGCCTTAAAACATGGTGCAACAGAAAACAGAGCAAGGCTTGAGATTGTATGGATAAATTCAGAAACTCTTGAAAATGAAAATTATAAAGATACATTGGAAGAGGCTAATTTAGATGGCATTCTTGTCCCTGGTGGATTTGGTGTAAGAGGAATCGAAGGAATGATTAATGCAATTCGTTATGCAAGAGAAAACAAAACTCCATTTTTAGGAATTTGTCTTGGAATGCAACTTATGACTGTGGAGTTTGCTCGAAACGTATGCGGACTCAGGGAGGCAAACTCAACTGAATTTGATCCAAAAACTCCTTACCCTGTAATTGACATTATGGAAAGCCAAAAGGACTTAAAGGCTCTTGGTGGCACAATGAGGCTTGGCGCACAAAAGGCAATCCTTAAAGAGGGAAGCCTTGCTTTTAGAATTTATGGCACAACTGAAATTTCTGAAAGGCATAGACATCGCTATGAAGTCAATAATGAATTTTTACCAATACTAACAAGCCACGGCTTTGTTGTATCAGGAACATCACCCAATGGAAAACTTGTAGAATTTGGTGAAATTGAAGATCATCCGTTTTTCATTGGAACTCAGGCTCATCCCGAATTTAAATCACGGCCTTTAAACCCACACCCATTATTTGTAAAATTTATCGAGGCATCAATTAATCACAAACCATAATACATTTTGAATATTGCATAAATTAAACTTTCGGGAAGAATTTTCTTTAAGATAACAAACAGTTTTTCAGAAAATGGGCCAACCACGTATTTATCATGTGGATTTTTGCTTGAGATAATTTTGTATATGAGTTCAGCAACAATCCGTGGATTACTTCCCTCAGTTTCGTCTTTTTCCATTCTTGAAATTGCCTTATAGAATTTTTCGTAATAAGGAGAGTTTTCTTCTGTGTATTTTTCCCTTTTTGAAGTAAAGCCTGTTTTAAAATCACCTGGCTCAACAACAACTACACGAATTCCAAATTGCTCAACTTCCATCCTCAACGCCTCTGAAAAACCTTCAATTGCAAATTTCGAAGAAGAGTAAAATGCTTGATACGGAAGTCCTATAAGTCCTGCGATAGAACTAAAATTGATAATTAATCCAAAACGATTTTCTCTCATGTAGGGCAAAACTGCCTTTGTGAGATTAACAGTGCCTAAGAAATTTACATCCATTTGTCTTTTTATCGCTTCAATTGGTGTGTCTTCTACGGCTCCAGAGATTCCAAAGCCTGCAACATTTATAAGTGCATCAATATGTCCTTCAATTTCAATAAGTCTTTTGACAACTTCATTTGCCTTTGTCAAATCTGTAACATCAAGTGTAAAAGTACGGTTTTGAAGAGAGTCTTTTAATGTCCTTGAAACTCCATATGCATGTATTCCTTTCGAATTGAGGTAATTAAATATTTCAAGTCCAAAGCCAGAAGAAGCACCAGTCACTAAGGCTATCTTATTCATACTTTCATTATACAATAATTTAGACAAAAATCACATAAATCAAATTTAGTTTAACCTAACCTGAGCGATTCTCTAAATTTTTCATATATAATCAAAAAATTTGCAATTTTTTCTAAAGAGTACTAACATTTTTTAGAGGGATGAGAAATTGCTCATTTTAGGTTCTTTTATGCTTAAAACGTTAGGCGAAACGGCGGCAAAATTTTATGAAAGGAGGAATGTAAATGTCTGAGGAGCAAATATTTGTTAGTAATGTTTTTGGGACGGTGACAGACAGACGAGTTGTCTATTTTCGAAAAAAAGGTTGGTTTAGTGGCGGGGCTCGAGAAGACGTGCCTTTGCGACATGTCACTTCAGTTCGAATTGACACAACTCGAAATATTATAGGAGGGGTCATATTTGTATTGATAGGACTTGCCACTATTCGGTTTGTGGTGGGGGTCATACCGCTGGCGATTGGTGTTCTTCTTTTTTGGGGTTCTCCGACGGTTGTTATAAACACAGCTGGAGGCGACTTAAATGTAGAAAAAGGATGGCCTTGGGAGAAAAAATCTGCTGAAGAGTTTGTGGAGGCGTTGCATAAACAACTCTTCAAGGAATGAGAAGAACAGAATAAAACAAACCATAAGGAAAACGAAATGCCGCCGTATCGCCTAACAGCGGATAAAAGGGGAATCAAAGATTCTCCCAAATTGCCTTTGGGAACTTCTTTTATCCGCAAATCGTTATATGAAATGGCGGTTTCAAAATTAGGGAAGGAATTAAATCTATGGAAATGGATAATACCAAATAATTAACATTAGAAAATTTAGAGGCTATTCCACTTAATTATGGAGCGGTTAATATTAAACAAAGAGAAATTTATAAAAATTTTAATTGAAATTGATGTTCTACAGGATTTAAGTTCTATAAAGAACAAAATAATTGTGTTAAAGGACATCATTACTAATCATAAGAAGGATCGGGAAGGCATATTAAATATTGATGCTAATGGAGATACTGTCTCTTTACGCAGAGATGTTCTTATTTCTGAGTTAAATCAGATTTTAGAATCACAGACGCTTGAAAGAGCGAAATATTATTTAAAAAGATTGGAAGAGGGAGTCCAAAAAGTTAAAACGAGTAAAGTTAATGATATAAATCTACTCAGGTGGAAAGAATACGATGAGATTATAACTGATAGCCTTTGGGTATTAGATAAGAGGGATACTTCAGGTGCTCATCTTGCTTGGTATTGGGGGAATTTCATTCCACAAATTCCTCATCAAATGATGTTAAGATACACCAAGAAGGGAGATTGGGTTTTAGATACATTTGTAGGAAGCGGAACAACTTTAATTGAGTGTAAGAGGTTAGGAAGAAATGGAATTGGGATTGAATTAAACCCTGATGTTGCTCAAAAAGCAAAGGAATTCATTGAAAAGGAGCAAAATAAAGATAATGTGATTAGTGAAGTTATCATTGGAGACAGTAGAGTGGTAAATATTAAGGAAATTTTAGCAAAATATGGAATTAATCAGGTTCAACTCCTTATTATGCATCCTCCATACAATGATATTATTAAGTTTTCAAAAGATGAAAAGACCTTTCAAATGCAAAAAATACTGACGAGTTTTTAAAAATGTTTGGTAAAGTAGTATATAATGTAACTCCATATTTAGAAAAAGGACGGTATTTTGCTTTAGTTATTGGTGATAAATATTCTAAAGGAGAATGGATACCTTTAGGATTCTATTGCATGAATGAAGTATTAAAAAGAGGATACATACTAAAAAGTATAATTGTAAAAAACTTTAAAGAAACAAGAGGAAAAAGGAATCAGAATGAACTTTGGAGATATAGAGCGTTGGTTGGTGGATTCTATATTTTTAAACATGAATATATCATGATCTTTAAGAAGAAATAGGAGGTAAAAATATGCCATTATTAAGCCAAAAAGAAGTCTTAAATTTGAAACTCAGTTCTATTCCCTTAAAACAGTTAAAAGAGTTTGCTCGAAATTTAGGAATAAATGGTATTGATTCAGCAACAGAGATTATTAAAAAAGTTTTGGAGAAGGGAATTAAAGAAGACAAAGTTAATAAATTTATAAAACAAAAATATAATGAAAGGATCGAGAAACGGAGGAAAGTTATTTCTGATGATAACTTAAAGAAGGAATTGAAAAAAAGTCAAAACTTTTTCTTGGGGTGTGGTTCAAGGGCAGTTAGACCAGAAAATACAAACTGAATATGTAAGAAAAATTGTTCGATACAAAGACCTATTAAATAATGTTAAAGCCAAACTTCACAATGATGTAAAAAATTATGTGACTTGTACCTGGTTTAACCATTGGACGACAGTCTTGATTGAGGAACATATAAGCACTCATCCAAAAGTAATTCCTACCATCAAAAATATAAAAGGGATTGATATTTTCTTTGATGGACAGCCTTTTGACTTAAAAGTAACTTATTTACCTCGTAAATATAATCCAGAAGAGGCTGTAAAAAATCCTGTTAAACTTGCTGTCTGGCTGTATCAAAATCAGGGTGCTCAAAGATTTGGCGCCGACAACAGACTATTTGTTGTATTGTTAGACAAAAACAATCCAAAAAAAAGTTGGAAATTAAAGAGAAATTTTCCACTTGTTTTTAAAGAGATTGTTAATTTCTTTAATAATGAGAAAGTTTCACAGGAAGACGAAATTGTCTTTGAATTTAGGAAAAAAATATAAAGCACTTACAAAAGTATTGATAATAACAAATTAAACCGCCACTTCATATAACACAGCATAAAAGGTTCGTGTCTTACGGCACCCACTAAAATTTTTACTTCACAAAAACTTCTTCCTAACCTGAGCGATTCTCCAAATTTTTCGTATATAATCAAAAAATTTGCAATTTTTTTCAAAAAAGTACTAACATTTTTTAGAGGGATAAAAAATCGCTCAA
>NZ_JBLOBF010000006.1:0-103313 GCF_047785965.1 Caldisericum insulae | reverse complement strand
CCTGCTGAGGCAGTGATTACATACTGGAGAATTCCAGGTGCAAAGACTGCTTGGATAGTGTGGTCTGCTGTGACATTGGTGAAGGTGTAGGTGTAAGAACCTGTGGTATTTGTAGTCATACCAACAGGGAATACTATTACACCATCCACAAAAACTTTACTGAGGAAATAACCACGATTAGGTGTAATAGTAAAGGATTGATCATCGCCTTGTATTACTTCAACAACACCTGACGGTGTAATTGAACCATATTGAGGGTTATTTACATTTGCAGTTATGTAATACTTATTTGAGAATACTGCTGAGACTGTTGTATCACCTGTGATTGTAATGTCAAGAGGATTAGCTGTTGAGTCTGTACCATTTATGGTCCACTTAACGAAGTGGTAACCTGTAGATGGTGTTGCAGTGAGGGTAACTTGGGTGCCTGGCAAGTATTTATCACTTGAAGGTATTGCAACTATGGATCCGCTTCCAGAGGAAACAGAAGTACTCAGAGTATAAGTTGTCCCGCCTGAAACTGCCCAGTCATAGGCAAATGCTTTGTAATAATATTCAAAGCCTGCATTAGATTGGATTAGGATACCAAGCTCACGATTTGCACGAGACGCATTTTCAGAGCCATTGATAGAGGAAATATTTACATATCCTTTACCTCCAATTCGAGCAAGGAACATCTTATTATGAATTGGATATGAACCATTGCCAGAAGTAGGATTTCCAAGAAGAACGTGTATATTAGGATTATTAAGGCTATCTAAATAATTCTTTGTAGGTGTATTTGTTGTAGAACTGTTTACACTATCAAGTAGTATATAAACTTGTGCACCACGATTTGCTGCATTGATGAGAGCTTGCAGTCTTGGATTAATGTAGCTATTTGAAGGCCCCCAGTATAGTGTTTCGTATTGATTTTCATCAATTACAATATCACCTTGTTGAGCTTTGTTAATTAAACCAATAATTCCTTCGGTAGCCTTTATTGATGTGTCAGGCGATTGGATAAGTTCAAGCTCTTCGTATTCTGTTACAGTAAGCGGCTGTGGCTGTACTGGTGTATAACCAGATGGATTATCCATTGCAGGTGGTGTATACCCTGAAGGTGGTGCATCAGTTAGAGGATTATAAGGAGAAACATCATAGTAACCTATATTAAAATCATGGTTGAAAATACTTAGAACTCCTTGAACTATAACAGGATCATCTGTAAGTATTGTTGCACCTCTATTTCCTGCTGTTCCATCGGATAAGTTATCGCAAGGCATAGAACTCCGTGTTAAGTTATCAGCAGAAATAAATACCTTACTGTCGTCTATAATTATTGTCTTTATATGAACATTGTTGTATCTATCATGGGGGTATGGAGAGTTGGAAGGATTCCTAAGGAAGTAAGCAGTACCACCTTTATTAACAACCTGAGTCACAAACCATCTTACTTGGTCATATGTTCCACCAGCTGCACCATAAACCTCGCCATCCATAAGTACCTCAACCTTAACACCTGCATCCATTCTGGTAAGGATCTCTTGCATAAGTTCAAGGCTTGTTATTGTATAAAGTTCAATCTTTATTGAAGATTGAGCAGATCTTATTGCATCTCGTAGAGCATAGAATGCATTATCAGGAGAAAGTGCAAATGTTGTTGTAACGACACCTGAGTGTTTAACTGTTCTTGGGAATAAATCCCATGTATCCCATCCTGGATACATTATCTTGCAACCAGAAATCGGGTCGTTAGGGTCCCACGACCAATCAGTTGCCGTATTCGTATCAGAAATGGGTAATCCCGTTTCTTCATCAAGTTTTCTATAGGCAATATCGCCTTCGGGTGAGATATATGAATCAAAGATATATGGATTAATTTTTGCGCCAATCCAACCTGTGTTTGCATAGTCAGATGTACCCCATGCAACAACATCAACGATATTGTTTGATGCATCAAATACTGCACATTCATCACCTGTATTGTCAAATATAGGATACATACCATTAACATCTATTAAGTTCGGGACATTTGGATCCGTATCTTTGCCGTATTCAAAATTAGGTTTAAATCCAAACTCATTATAAAATTCAGTTGATTCTCTTGCAACCCAAATTCTTACATTAGGTGCTATATATGTGCCTTGTGGAAATTTGACAGTACCCTCAAAATCAGTAATAGTGTAATTTGAGATATCAATAGTCGATGAGCCTGTGTTCATAAGGCAAACTGCTTCGCCTTTTTCGTTTATAACTGGTTCAAGCGAATTATACATTATTGCAAAAATCTTCAATGAAGTATCTTGAGAGGTTGCAAACGGTGTTGTAGGAGATGGTGATTGTAATACAACTGTAGAGAATTGGAAGACATAATCACTTCCCATCGGATTGCCATTTGTGTCTTTTATATTCTTTGAAACTATAACTGTAATCCCTGGATCAAATGGAAGATTTGTGTTAGGAGTGAAGGTAAGGGTAAAGTTCGTATTATCATAAGATACAGTCCCAGCGATAATGTTACCATCTGAATCTTTTACAATAATGCTTGAAGTATCAATACTTGCAGGATCAAGAGCTCTGTCAAATGTAACAGAAATAGTGCTATTTAACGGCACTCCTGAAGCACCGTTAGTTGGATTTGTCGAAACAACCTGCGGCTTATTTAAAACAATATCACTTTGATATCTTGGCTGAATTTGATAATTTGCACCGTATTGTCCTAAGAAACCAGTTACTGTAATGCTATCACCAACAAGGATATTAGAAGTATTAATTCCTGTCTGAGAATACACATAAACTTGCCTATCATTTGTGCCATCTGTTATAATAATAGTTATGCTCGTTGTTCCACTCTTTGACTTTACTGTACCAGTCGTTTTTACAAGGCTTCCTTCATAGTTTTCGCCAATCTGGTCAAGGGTAAGAGTAATAGGATCAGGACAAACTCCGGAGTCAATTCGGTTAATGTACGTTACGGGAGAGATTTCAAGCAAATTATTATAGCTATAAAGAGTGCCTTTTACCTCAACGATATCCCCAAGTGAAATTCCTGATGGTGCAGATGAAGGATAAACATAAATTCCGCCTGTTGAATCCTGAATTGCAAAACCTCTATTAAAGGTATTGGGTACAACTGTGACATTGCCTCTCACATAGACTGTAGAACCTACAGGTTTTGCCCGTGCCTCTGCTATTGTTATAGGAAGTTCAACAGTTGTAAATGACCATGAGTAGTCTTGCACCATTGAATATCCTCTCGTATCCTGAATTGTTCCAGAAAGAGTTGCTGTGTAAGTAGTATTTGAAGAAAGTTTTGATGAAGGAGTAAATGTTGCAGTTTTTGTAGTGGAATCATAAGATACTGTTCCAGAAACTAAATTATTGGAAGAGTCCTTCAAGGTAAAAGTGGAGGGTGAAAGAGTTGAACTATCGATATCTCTATCAAATGTTGCAGAAACTGTCGTATCTAGAGGGACATTCGAAGCACCGTTTGTAGGATTTGTTGAAACAACCTGCGGTCCTTGAGGTCGAGTTGTAAAAGAAATTGAATAGTCACTTGCCATTGGGTTTCCCAGTGTATCCTTTACACCAGATAAACCGCCTAAAATCGTAAAAGTATAAGTTGTTGAAAAACTAAGGTATGCTGAAGGTTGAAAAGTCACAGTATTAGTAGATGAATCATAAGATACTGTTCCAGAAACTAAATTATTGGAAGAGTCCTTCAAAATAACTGTGCTTGTATTTATTGTATTTGAATCCATTGCCTTTGTAAATACAGCACTGATTGTAGCATTAACTGGAACATTTACTGCACCATTTGAAGGTGAAGTTGAAAATACTGAGGGTGGATAACTTGTTTGTGTGCCATTTACTATAACATTTGAAGTTGTCTCTCCTGCTTTTACAAAAACATCAGTTGTTGCAACACCAATTTTTGTATTTGTTAAAGGATCCCAAACTTCAACGGTATAGCCCCATCCAACTGGTGCTGGAACTTTGAAGTAGCCTGCTGATGAAGGATAACCTTCATTAACGCTATTATCTTCTGTTAGATATATTCCGATAACTGTCCCAGAAGAATTTTTAACAACAACCGGAGAGTTTGATGCAGGTGTAGTTCCATCGGATTTATAAGCCATTCCTTCAATCCAGCCGCCATCTGTATCAACCCATGAGGGAGGAGTAAAGCCTGAAATATGCATATTCATCATGTGCACACTATTATAAGTTGTAGTTATTTGAGTAGATGTATTGCTTGTCAAATAAAATCTAACTCTAATGTTTGGAATAAGTGTGTAGTCTTTATCTATTCTTGACTTAACAAAAATCCAGCCAGACCAATTACCAGATGCATCTGTTGTTATGACAGGATGACCAGAAGTAGAAGTTGGAGAAGAAGAAGTAGTTGCAATCCATTGTGAAGTTGTAGGATTCCAGATATAAGCTCCAGACGGGTATGTTCCATTGTAAAAGTAAGCATTCACATAATACTGAGTGCTTGGCGTTGCACCCGTCAATGAAACATAATAGGCAATCGGAGTTCCAGAAGTTAATGTTCCATCATAAGGAGCATAGTAATAAATAGGTGAAATAGTAGCAGTAGCTGCTCCTTTCACAACATTTCCAAGCGGGACAATGAGAGATACAACCAGTGCAATCGCCACCAATACCGAAAAAATTTTTCGTTTCATATTACCTCCTTCTTTTTATTTGTGGTACACATTCTACCACAAGAAAATTATAAAACAAAATATACAAAATTAGAACAAATAAAAACAAAAAATTAATAAAACTTAATTAAATTCAGCAAGAATTTTGAATAATATAATAAAATTATTAAAAAATTACAGACAAATTAAAGCGATAAAAAATTTGTAGAAAAGTTATAAAAACAAATGTGAAAGGTTCTGAGCCAATCGAGAGTGTAAAAGCCCCCATCAACCGTTGAAAAGGGGGTGCCCCCTTTCTAACTTATTCCACAAGGCTTTTCTCCAACTTCCCCCAAAAGAGGAGATTTCTCATTTACTCGAAGGGGTAAAAGTCCCCCTTCGAACTACCCCAGAAAGGAGGAGATTTCTCACTTCGTTCGAAATGACTCGTTGTGTCATTCCGAAGGCAATTTTTTGTCATTCCGAAGGCTTTAGCCTGAGGAATCTCCTCTGTTTCGGGGGAGTGTTGAGGGGGGTTGTTGCCCCCTCAAAATGGTTGTCATATCGAGCGAAGCGAGATATCTCCAATATTAGAAAGGGGGTACCCCCTTTCTAACTTACCCCCAAGGAAAAGTTATTATTTGGGGGAGTATTGAGGGGGGTTGTTGCCCCCTCAAGATATGGAGATTTCTCACATTCGTTCGAAATGAAGTTTCAATGTCATTCCGAAGCCGAAGGCGAGGAATCTCCTCAGTCTCGGGGGAGTGTTGAGGGGGGCGGTTTGGTGCCCCCTCAAAATATGGAAATTTCTCACTTCGTTCGAAATGACGTTTCAATGTCATTCCGAAGTGGCGAAGCCACGAGGAATCTCCTCTGTTTTGGGGGAGTGTTGAGGGGGTTGTTGCCCCCTCAAAATAGAGATTTCTCCTCACTACGTTTGTCGAAATGACTGGTTGTGTCATTCCGAAGCCGAAGGCGAGGAATCTCCTCAGTTTGATTATAAATGTGCTGTTTTTTTAACCACTCCAAAATCTAACAAACCTTTTTGCTTAGAATTTAATGAAAAGATTTAAAATACTTTCTTGTAAATTCCTCAAAATAAAGTGTACTTAAAAGATATCTTAAAGGATATTTAATCATTGTTTGATTATTTGTATAATATAGTATGAAAATGTGGAAAGTGCTTGTATTAATGGGTGTCTTGCTTATCATATTTGGGCTTATTGTTATGCTTTTTGAAAATTGGAAGTTTCGACTTCCAGGTGATATTTACGTTAAACGTGATAATTTTGAATTCTATTTTCCCATCACAACTTCAATTTTAATTAGCCTTTTGCTAACTCTAATCTTGAATCTAATCTTTAGAAAATGACTTTTCTTATTTTATATTTGTTTTGCTTAAGGATTTTTGGTTCTTTTAAATGAGATTAGCCATGTAAAGTTTTAAACTAAAGCAATCTTTTGATATTGACTTGAATAAAATTTAATAAAATTTTTCTATAGATATAATGTACTCAAAGTGAAGAAAGGAGGCATTATGGAATTACAAAAGAAAGTATTAGTGACTGTATTAGTTCTGTTGCTATTATCATCCTTGATGAGTTTTTCTTCTGCTCCAGTTAATGCAGTTGAAGCTTCAAAGTTGTCAAAGAGTTTTAACCAAACACAGCTCACAACAAACGACTATGTGAATGTAATTGTGGAATTAAAAGATGATCCTGTAATTATCTATTCCTTGAAGGAAAAAGGTGATTCAACACTTTTGTCTTTTGGAAGGAGTATTTCTGCTAATGATTATGAAAAAATGCTTACGGAGAAACAGCTTGAACTATTCAGACAGATTAAGACCATCTCACCTGACGCTAAACTTGGATATAGATACCAGTATACCTACAATGGTTTTGCTCTTTCCATAAGAGGTATAGATCTCAAGAAAATTTCACAATTAGACCTTGTTAAAAAGATCTATCCAGGCAGAACCTACACAATTTCTGACGATGTGAGTAATTCTGTGATAGGTGCAAATGCCGTTTCACAACAAATAAAAGATGCAAAAGGAAACCCTGTTGATGGCACTGGTATAGTTATTGCCATAATTGATACAGGTGTTGACTACACTCATCCAGATTTGGGCGGGGGATTTGGACCAAATTACAAAGTTATCGGCGGGTATGATTTTGGTGATAAAGATCCAGACCCTATGGATTTAAATGGGCATGGAACACATGTTGCAGGTATTGCAGCGGCAGATGGTAAAATAAAGGGTGTGGCGCCTAAAGCAAAAATTCTTGCATATAAGATCGTTGCAGGTGGTAGCGGAAATGCATCTACTGAGAATATTATTGCGGGAATTGAAAGGGCAGTAAAGGATGGAGCGAATGTTGCGAATCTTTCTTTTGGTTCGGGAAGTCTTGGTACCTCTGACCCTGAAGATCCTGAAAATAAAGCATTTGATACTGCAGCCGACGCTGGGGTTCTATCTTCAATTTCAGCCGGCAATCAGGGAGCAAGATGTCAAACAAAACCATATCCTTTAGGAGCTCCATCGGGTGCAAGGAAAGTGCTTTCAGTTGCAGCATCAGATGATGGTGTTCATCCTGCAATAAACATAATTTCTCCTAATGTTCCCTCAGGCCAAGGTTTGATTCTTGGAAATTATGCTGATCTTTCTCCTGCTTTCCCAAAAGATCAAGAATTTGAAGTAGTTCCATGTGGCTATGGAAGAACTTCCGATTTTGAAGGAGTGAATGTTAAAGGTAAAATTGCCCTCATATCTCGTGGTCCAATTGGTCCAAATGCAATTTATTTTAGAGATAAGGACTTAAATGCTAAAGAAGCAGGAGCGGTTGGTGTCATAATTTATAACAATATGCCTGGTATTGTTTCGCCTACCTTTAATGTATCTCCAGGTGATGAAAAAAAGAGTATATCCCTGCAATTTTTGTAACTCAAAGTGATGGCCTCTTCCTTAAAGATCTTGTAAATAAAGGATTGAAAATTAAATTTAGTGATATCTCAGGTCTTGGTACAATTGCTTCGTTTAGTTCTATGGGTCCTGCGGCTGATTTTTACTTTAAGCCAGAAATTGCAGCACCTGGTGTTGCAATATATTCTTCAATTCCTGGTGGTGCATATGCAAGTTGGAATGGTACCTCAATGGCAGCACCACATGTCGCAGGAGCAATTGCTCTTTTTAAACAGGCACATCCTGGTTTTGCTTCTGAAGATATAAAGGCCGCACTAATGAACACAGCAGTTATACTCAAGAACTATCAAAATAATGAAACTATAACATGGCTTTTACAAGGATCCGGTCGAGTAAATATTGCAAATGCAATAAATACTCCTGCAGTTATTAAGCCGTATGATATTTTAATGAAGACAGATTCGCTTGCCCCTGTTACCCTAACTATTAAAAATGTGAGTGGATCAAGCCAAACGTTCTCAGTTTCTTCAGAATTTACTCTTGGCAATTCTTCTGGATTAACTGTAAATATAGATCCAGCAAAAGTTACAGTTGCTTCTTACGAGTCTTCTACGATTAAAATCACCTTCTCGGTTGATAATACAAAACTTTCAAAAGGCCCACATGAGGGAGTTATTTGGTTTGATAATGGACAGACAAAGTTGCATGTACCATTTATAATCTGGAATGGCGATGTTGAAATTCCGGAAAAACTTTATGATGTTAGTGCTTCTTCAAATGTTCTTAAGATTGGAAGCAACACAATTGATTTTAACTTTGCTTTTGGATCGGGTTCTGTGATACCTCCAACTGAGCCTAACGAAAGACCTGAGAGTTCAAATATCATAGACCAGGTCGAAATAAGAATAAAAGATCTTTACGGAAATACTATTGGGGTAATCTACAATAAATCTTTACTTTTCCTTGGACATTATAAATTTACTTGGGATGGAAGAGATATTTACGGAAATTATTTCTTAAAGAATGGGACATATGTGTGGCAAGTTGCGGTTGTGGAATCTAATAATGATCAACAGAACCCTATAATTGAAGATACCGCAACTGTTGAAGGTAATTTTGAGATTCAGAATGCACCTCAAAACACTTGCTCAGTTTCACTTGATAAACGATCGATAGCTCAGGAGGAAACTTCGAATGCTACTTTAAGTGTTTCTTTAAGCGATGCGATATCTTCTGTCAATACAATAGTATATTTCAATGCCAATATTGTAAAGGCAGAAAATGTTGCACTCAGCAGTTCTTTAAAACCTGATGATGTCGATACTTATTCTTTAAAGGTTGATAATCTTACGGGCGAAATTTTTGTGAACATTAAATTTAAGCAAGGTCATGAATTGAAGGGAAACTCAAGTTTGGTCTCATTTACATTGAGAGGAAAAGTTTTAGGCACAACAAATGTAGGTTTCAAGGAATCCAGTGTAACTGGCATAAACAATAATGGCATCCTATCGGTATTTGTTCCAACGCAAATTACAATAAACAAAGCCGAAAACCCATGGGATCTTAATAGGGATAAAAAGGTTGATGATGTAGATCTTGCACTTTTTAAACAGGCATTTGGAAGTGAACCAAAGGATTCAAATTATTTACCTCTTGCCGATTTTAACATGGATGGAGTTATTGATGGAAAAGATTTAGTAATATTGCTCTCCCATTTTGGGGAGACATACCCATAGGAAGGGGTGAGGACAATGAAGAGGACATTTTCCTTGTTAATAACTATTGCATTACTCTTTACAAGTATATCATTCTCAACTATTACTAAAGCAGATACAAAACCTCTGTATCAGGTTGGACTTGTTGGTATTCTCCCTGATGATTATATTGGTGCTTTTACGCTTCATACCGCAAATACATATGAAAGTGATTACAAAAGCGATCTTTCTTTTCCAATGCAAGGAATGACATTTACTCCTGATGGGAACCTTGTTGTCCTTGATACAAGCTATGGTAGAGTTCATGTTCTCGACAAAAATCTATACAATATCCTAACATTTGGTGATTTAGGATATGGTGGAGGAAGACTCCAATATCCTGCTGATGTTGCAGTCGATAAAGATGGTAATTTTTACATTGCAGACTTCTTTAATAACTACTTTGCAAAATTTGACAAAAACGGAAAATGGATTTTTAATGCAGGATCTGAAGGTTCTGGGAATGGTCAGTTTAATGGTCCTTCTGGTATTGCAGTAGATTCTCTTGGAAATGTATATGTTTCTGATCAATTGAATGGGAGGATTGAAGTATTTGACACCAATGGCAATTTCAAAACAATTCTTCAAACAGACGTTGTTGCGCCCGGTGGAATGTGTGTAGATTCTTCGAACAATCTATATGTAGTTGATATGCGTTCTTCAGTTGTTTTTAAGCTTGACGGTACTGGAAAGACTTTGTTGAAGTTTGGAAGTGCTGGGACTAATGATGGTCAGTTTGTATATCCATTTGATGTTTCTGTTGATAAGCAAGGAAATATTTATGTATTAGACAGAGGATTAGGAAATAAAGAACATGCTTGCGTTCAGAAATTTGATCCAAACGGTAAATTCCTTATGAAATTTGGTGACAATGCAACAAAAATCCCACAGCCGAACGGAACCTTCCTTACTGCTGGCGGTTTCGCAGTTGACGATAATGGCAATGTATTTGTAATTGACTCTGGCTATTTCTACAGCCCTGGAAATCCATTTGGTTATCCTGTTGGGATAAGACTTACACAGTTTGACTCTAAAGGAAATTTTGTAAGTAAAATTGACTTTAGCGAATATTCCAAAGGAAGACTTATTAACCCTTGGGCTGCTTGCGAAGATTCAAAAGGAAACATTTGGGTTACAAGTTGGACCAATTTTAACAATGTAGGCGAAGTTGATATATTTACCCCCGATGGAAAATTCATTAAGTCAATAAAAGGAATAAGCGACAAAGAGCCATTTAAGGCAATTGGAGGTATTGCATCCGACCACAATGGAAGCATTTATGTAGGACTTAGAGATTTTATTGCCAAGTTCGACGAAAACTTCAATTTCGTAGCGAAAATTGGCGCAGGGAAAGTTTCGAATGTTTTTGGTGTTGCGGTTGATTTCTCAGGTAATGTTTGGGCAGCAAGTAACGGAACTCAATCTATTGTAGGTTTTAAGCCTGATGGTACTTTATTGGGTCAGTTTGCACCAGCACATGCTCCAGTTGGCCTTTATATTGATAAGAATGGTAATTTCTACATTACAACAACCGATGATAACAAAGTATATGTATATGATTCCTCTCAAAAACTTAAAGGCTCTTTTGGCGGTGGAGGAAGAGGAAAAGGTAAATTCTGGGTTCCTTACGGCATTATAGTCGATAATTCGGGAAATATAATAGTTTCAGATACTGAAAATGGAAGACTCCAAGCATTTAAGGGAGATACATTTGATCTTATTTGGTCAACTGAAAGAGAATTTTATGAGCCTGCAATGCTAAGCTTTACTAAAGATGGCAAAATTCTTGTTGCTGATTGCTTCCATAATGTTGTAAGAATCCTTTCTTTTACTGCTCCTGAGCTTCCAAAATATGATTTTACTGTTAGGAGTTCATTGTCAAATGTCAAAGCTAAAGCGGGAGATAGTTTCAATTTTAATATAGTGATTAAGAATACCGGAAGCTCTGATGACTCTTACTCATTGAAAGTTGAAAACCATCTTCCGTCTTCTTGGACCTTTGTTATCAATACAAATAATATTTCTGTGAAGTCTAATGAAGCGGTACTTTTACCAGTTTCAGTAACCGTTCCTGTAAGTGCAGCTCCTGAAGAAGGTGGCGAAGTTACTCTGACTTTTACCTCTAATGGTTCCACCAATCTATCAAAATCTATTACAATTTCTATCTTTACACCAGAAATTCCACCGGTTAAGGTTAGTTTTATAGGAGATAAAGTGCCACTTGGGAATACTGGAACGATCGATCTCTCAATTGATAAAGCAGAGGATCTCTATGGATTGGCAATTACAATTTCATACGACAATACAAAACTAAAAGTTTCGAAAGTTGAACCTGTCTTTAATCTTGGAGCAAATGCAGTTTTCTTGGAGAATCACGATAAGGCGGGCACAATTATTGTGGGGTACTCTCTTGTTGGTAAAGTTAGTGGTGTGTCTGCCTCAGGAAGCCTAATAAGAATTACGTTTACAGGAGTTTCTGAAGGTGACACAAATATAGTACCAACAGATGTTACTTTCTACAATAGTAAATTAGGTATCATAAGAACAGAAAGTAATCCAGTTACGCTATCAGTTTACAACCCTGCGCCGCCAACTCTCACTGTTGATTTTGAAAATGGAACTACAGTCAAAGATTCAAGTTTCTATATCACAGGAAAGACTGACCCAGGTTGCATAGTTACAATTAATAATACTAAAGTAAGTGTTGGAAGCGATGGTCGATTTGCTTACAGCATAATTTTAAGAGAAGGTGCCAATACAATAACAATTGTTTCAACAAATAAATATGGAATATCTAGTAAACTTACAAGAACTGTTTATCTTAAAACATCTACGGTCATAACATTGCAGATTGGATCATCTACATTTACAGTTAATGGTATTCCAGGAACACTTGATTCCCCAACAGTTATTAAGAATTCTCGTACACTTGTTCCGATAAGGGCTATTGTTGAAGCAATTGGTGGCTCCATATCTTGGGATGGGGCTACGAGGAAAGTTACCATTGAATTAGGTACAACTACTATTGAGTTATGGATTGGTAAACCACAGGCGAAGGTAAATGGTGTAACAAAGTGGATAGATGATACTAATCATAAGGTAATGCCAGAGATAATTAATGGAAGGACTATGCTACCTCTTAGGTTTGTTGCAGAATCTCTTGGTGCAAAGGTCGAATGGGATGGAACAACCAAGACGATAACGATAACTTATCCAGCACCTTAAAGATTTATTTGTTTTATGTACTGGCAGAAGATTTTCTTCTGCCAGTTTTTAATTCTATTTAAGCCTCGAATAGACCTTTTTCTCTTTTCCTAAAAGCAAAAATTATTAGTCGTGGAAGCATTGAGGGGGCGGTGTTGTGCCCCCTCAAAATAATTGTCATATCGAGCGAAGTAAGATATCTCCTCTGTTTATATTGGAGAGATTTACAAGTCTCCCCTTCGAACTTCCCCAAAAGGAGGAGATTTCTATTACTCGAAGGGGTAAAATTCCCCCATCAACCATTAGAAAGGGGTACCCCCTTTCTAACTTACCCCCAAGGCAAAATTATTATTAGGGGGAGTGTTGAGGGGGCGATTTATTGCCCTCTCAAAATAATTGTCATATCGAGCGAAGCGAGATATCTCCTCTGTTTATATTTTTATATTGGAGAGATTTACAAGTCTCCCCTTCTAACTACCCAGAAAGGAGGAGATTTCTCAGTCGCTTACGCTCCTTCGAAATGACAATCATTGGAAGAGGGCACATCCCCTTCCAACTTTCCCCTTAAAACAAAAAAATAACTTTTCACTTTCATTTGTCATTCCGAAGGCTTTAGCCTGAGGAATCTCCTCTGTTAGAAATTTAGGAAAAACAGAATTATTTGAATTTCTAAATTGGTTAATGAGAAATATCCTTTATTGAATATTTAAAGAATTTTTTGATATAGATCCTCCCAATTTGGATTAAACTCAGTTATAAGTCTAACTTTCTTTTCTCTTCTAAAATCTTTTAGTTGTTTCTCTCTTGTTATTGCATTAATTGGATCATTGAAAATCTCATAGTATACAAGTTTATTAACATTATACTTCTTTGTAAAACCATCAATGAATTTATTCTTATGTTCATATATCCTACGTTTTAAATCATTAGTAATACCAACATATAGAACATTGTTATATTTGTTTGATAGGATATACACATAGAATTTCTTTTCTTCCATTTTAAAGTGATTATATTAAAAACTATTGAAATTGAAAGGGGGAGATTTCTATTACTCGAAGGGGTAAAAGTCCCCCTTCGAACTACCCCAGAAAAGAGGAGATTTCTCCTCACTGCGTTCGTCGAAATGACGTCGCAATGTCATTCCGAAGGCTTTAGCCTGAGGAATCTCCTCTGTTTCTGGGGAGTATTGAGGGGGCGGTGTTGTGCCCCCTAAAATTTCTGAGAATCCTTTTCAATACATCACTGGAGTGAAGGAAAGTCTATTTTTCTTTTATGAAGCTTACAAGGTAAGCAGGATTTAAGGGTTCTTTTGTTGCAAATTCGACAAGGTCATCCCATCTAAGAGATGCGCCTTTCTTGAACACCCTCTCAACAAAAAATTCGCCAACCTGCGGCTTTATAAAGCCATCACCAAAATTAGCCTTTATATATGCACTAAATTGCGATGCAAGTATTTCACCCAAAAGGTAATTGTGATAATAAACAGGTGAAGACCCAAAGTGAATCTTTGATGCCCAATCAGGATAATTGCGTCTTTCGGGTAGATCAACATATTGAAGCTCATGCACTATGTCATACCAAAGGTTATTGAGGTCGCCATCTGGATTCTTATAGAGTTCCTTTTCAAAGAAAACAAAAGTAATAACCCAACGAGTTGTAATCGCAAGCTGGTATCTAAGAAGTTTCATCAAACGCGGTGAAATTTCTGATAGTTTCTCTTCGGGAATATTAAGGATTTTCTCGTAAAATTCAGGATGTCTTGCAAGTCGCCCAAAAAACATTGCAACAGCTTCTGTTGTGAATATATGTGCCGGATCTCTTAAAATAAATGGAAGGGATTTGTCAATGTATTTGTCATAAACAGCATGTCCATACTCGTGAAGAGTTGTTTCAAGCCACTTTACATCATTTCTAATATTCTCAAGTACCCTAACATCTTTCATCTTATCAATTGAAATCGTGAATGCATGCGGATTTTTTCCTTTTCTTTCATATAGATCAGAACGCTCAACTATATCTTTTATATCAAGACCAATTCGAGAATAAACTTCCATAACAAGCTTCACAATGTCCTTATCCTTTAGATATTCGTCGTAGTTGTAATCGTCAATTGATGGCACTTCTTGGAAGAATAGATCTTCATAAAGCCAAGGCTTTACTTCACTTTTTGGGACTCCAAACTTCTTTGCAATCACTGTATCGATGTCATCTTTAATTTCGGTAAATACTTCGTCTGTATCATTCTTAATCTTTGCAAAGAGTGAGCGAATCTCATCAGTTGAAAGCTCTTGAAGCTCCATCATCATATCGTAATAATTTGAAAAGCCAAGAGATTTTGCATTTTCATTTCGTATCTTTATAAGTTCTATTAGTTTTGGTGCAATTACTCCGCCTATTGATTTTGAGGCAAGGTATGCCTTTTTTCTCTCTTCGATATCTTTGCTTGTTTTTAAGATCTCAACAATGTCGTTTGTTGAAACTTCTTTACCATCGATTTGAGGTCTATAATTTGCGTATATAGTTTCAATCTCAACTTCCCTTTTAACAACTTCTTCAATTGCTTCTTTTGGAAGTTGGTTCGGAAGCATTTCATTAAATAGTATTGTTAATTGCCTTTTTTCAAGTGAATCCAGATTATCGCTGTATTTTTCAAGAGATTCCTTTATCATTTCGAAGAGGTCTCTATTCGATAGGTATAATTTTAACTCTACTTCGCTTTGTTCAAGCTCTTTTGCATATTCTTCTTTGCCTGTTGTTGCAAGATTCCAATATGCAATTGCTGAGGCCTTGTAAAGACGCTCAAGGTCGCTATTCACCTTGTTTAGAAGTTCTTTTATATCCATATGTTCACCACCTTTCTAAAACAATATCTTTCTAATTTAGTTTATCATAAAAATCATTTAAAAGAAAATTTTTCAATATAATTAATTCAATGGAAAGCGAAAATCGTGTAAAGTTAATACTTATACTTATTATTGGTGTTATAAGTGTTGGTGTATCATCAATCCTTATAAGGCTTACAGACGCAGAGCCAATTGTTATTGCAACTTACAGGCTTACCCTGAGTGCCCTTATTGTAACACCCCTTTACATCTTTTACTCTAAAAAGATCTCTTTCAAGGACTCTATAGTATTTGTGCCCCTTGCATTATTCTTATCAACTCACTTCGTCTTGTGGATTTACTCTCTTAAATATACAACGGTTGCAAGTTCAACAGTGCTTGTGACTACAAACCCCATTTTCGTGCCAATTTTTAGTTATATTTTCTTTAGAAAAAAGGTGAAAAGGGAGCTTCTTTTAGGTATTGCTATTGCAATATCAGGGAGCATACTTATTGGACTTTCTTCAAAAGGAAGTGTTGCAAAAGCACCCATTTTGGGGGATGTACTTGCATTACTGGGAGCAGTTGCAGTCTCGCTTTATCTAACCTTCACAAATAGAATAAGGCAGAGATTCGAACTCATTCCCTTTATATTCTTTACATACTCTTACACGGCCATTATCCTTATTATTGTTTCGATTATAACAAGACAAAACCTATTTCATTATCAAGCAAACACCTTCCTTATGTTTTTCCTAGTTGCATTTATTCCGCAGATTTTGGGACACACGGCATATAACTACTCCCTCAAATACTTAGACCCATCGTTTATTGCGGTAACAATCCTTGGAGAACCAATTATCGCAACAATTGGCGCATATTTTATCCTCAAAGAAACCCCATCAGTTTTAGAAATAGTAGGTGCAGTGCTTATCTTGTTTGGTATTTACATTTCAGCACGCGTTGAGGTATAATAAGTTGATATGGCAAAAGTAAAGATAAAAATGTATGCAACTATTAGAGAAAAGTTTAAAGAGGGTGAAGTTGAACTTGATGCCGAAACTGTTATTGATGCAATAAGAAAATTGGTTGAAAAATATCCAATTCTAAAAAATGAAGTGCTTGATGAAAACGACTCACTCAAAAATGACTATATATATTTAGTTAACGGAAGAAATGTCGAATTCCTTCAAAAAGGCAACACACCTCTAAAGGACGGCGATAAAATATCGATATTCCCACCTGTTGCAGGTGGATAAATTTTTGGTTTGGGGCTATTTACTCTCATCGCTTTCTTCACCTTCTGCAAGGGCAGTCCACTTTTTTGCAAGTTCATCTCTTCGAGGTTTATAAACCGCTTCATAAAAATACCTTTGAGAAAGTAAAACGCCTTTGTCATAACTTGAAACGATTTTTAATGCCTCCTCCCAAGCCTTGTCGAATTTCCCATTGAAGCGCCTTTCAACTTCCTTTGCAAAGTCTTCTTCTGTTTGAATTTCATTGCCTATGATGTAGTAAGTCTTTCCATCTAATTCCACTGCATAGGCAATCTCATCGCCAAGATTTACCACTTTGTAACTTTCTTGAATCTTTTTTATCTTATCTTCTGGAAGTTCAGTTTTGCCTATGACAACTTTTTCTGGAGGCTTTGCCCCTTTCGTAGCCTTAAATCCCTTTTTGGCTGCCGCATAGAATATAGCTCGGTTAAGCCCAAAACTCTTTGCTTCATGTAATGGTTTTCCCAACACATATGCCCTTGCCGCCTGAAGTGTTGCCATTACTTGAAATCTCCCAACTGCCATTTTTCACCTCCTACAATATTATAATGCGATAATTATTTAGGCTTTATCTTTCGCCACCATTGAGTTGCAATTGGTGCATCTGATCCAATTTCGTATTTTGAAGAAAGTTCTTTTATGACAATCCCCTCGAAACCTTTTGACAGTGATTCCTTAAGATGTTCTTCAAGGTTTTCCACCTTAAAATATGGCAAAATAAAGATAGGCGGTAAGAATTTAACTGAATTAAGAATTTCTTTCCTTTTCGACAATGGAAGATCTTCAAGAGACCTTCCGTTATAGAAGATTACATCAAAAACATATACAATTGGATCAGCCTTGCCATTATTTGCAAAGACAGATGGGACACCTCTTCTTCCGAGAGTTGAGTAAAGTTCAGCATCAAGCATGGATTTATCGGGGAGATTTTTGAAAGATTCATTAGGTATTATCCTATTAAGTTTATCAGTCCAATCTGGATTTTTCTCAAGTCTTCTCCCAAAATAGTAAATTTTTCCGCCGTTTTTTATGATTTGTAGCCTAAAGCCATCAACCTTGTATTCCCAAATCCAATTTCCTTCAAGCCTTTCTCCAAAATATGGGATAGGTTGCATAGGGTATACAGGGCGACCCGTAAACTGTTCAGGTTCATTTAATAGGGATGACTGCACCTTATTTGATTGTGATGTTCTGCTTGTTTTTTCCAAAATGGGGTATGATTTTTTAGAAAGGCTTTTTATAAAATTGAAGAGTTCAGGATCGTTTTTTAGAGGTGTATTGACATACAAAAATCTCGATATTCTATGTGGACGATTTTCTATTTCTTCACCTTTGATGTTTTTTGTCCCGATAACCCGCCCAATGCGAGGAAGATCATACATACTATCCAACCGCACATTGTATTTTTTAAAAAGCTCTTTATATTCAGAGCGAACATATTGCTCAAATGTTTGTAGGAGTTCAGTTATGTAATATCTGTTATCGTCTGTTATTTGAATTGGTTCTATTTTAAAATAAAGTGCAGCACCATTTCCTGTGGTTGCAATATGAGGCTTTAAAAAGCCCATGGAATTAAAACTTTCTGCAATTTCTGTTGCAATAGCAATTGCATTTTTGAGTTCAATATCATTTGAGGGATAATCCTTCTCTCTTATGGGGTCGAAGTCAAGCACAATGATTTGTAATTTTATAATGTCCTCTGCCTTTGCAGAGGTTTTAAGACCAGGTTTCCGCTCACGAAGGACAGTGTAAATGTTTCTCTTTCCGTTGTATTCCCTTGCAACTTGAACGAATTTTTCGATACCTTTTATAATTTTTATTATAGGATATGTACCATAATTTATAAGGCGAATTTCACTTTCATTCTCATGGGAAAGTATTTCGTAAAAGAGTCTTACATCACTTTCTATAAAGTCCTGTTCTTCCATGATTTTCTCCTTCAAAATATTATCGCACATTATAATACAAAAAGGAAATAAGGAGGAGATTCCTCAGGCTAAAGCCTTCGGAATGACAAATGAAAGTGAAAAGTTATTTTTTTGTTTTAAGGGGAAAGTTGGAAGGGGGATGTGCCCCCTTCCAATGATTGTCATTTCGACGAACGCAGTGAGGAGAAATCTCCTCCTTTTGGGGTAGTTCGAATGGGACTTTTACCCCTTCGAGTAATAGAAATCTCCTCCTTTTAGGGTAGTTCGAAGGGGGATTTTACTTCCTCCAATATAAACAGAGGAGATATCTTACTTCGCTCGATATGACAACCAGTTTGAGTGGGCAACAACCCCCTCAATACTCCCCCAAAAACACATCAAAGAATTGTCAATCCGAGGAACGAAGTGACGAGGATTCTCAGCCTTTTTAGGGGGGAGTTAGAGGGGGAGAATTTCAAATCCCCCTCTAAATAAGGTATTCCTCGTGGCTACGCGACTTCGGAATGACAACCATTTTGAGGGGGAAACAACCCCCCTCAATACTCCCCTGAAACAGAGGAGATTCCTCGCCTTCGGCTTCGGAATGACAAATGAAAATTGACTTTGGAATGACAACAAATTGCCTTCGGAATGACAAATGAAAATTGGCTTTGGAATGACAAACCATTGAGTGGAAGAACCGTATCCCCTTCTAAATTTGAAAATCTTCGAACTTCATTCAATAAACACTAAATAAAAACAATTTTAGGTTAATATATAAAGTGGAACCCTTTTCTTCTATTAGTTAATTGGATATTATACCCTTTTACAATCGGGTAATCCTATCTATTTTGATATAAGGATTGTCAAAGCAATTGAACGGAGTTTGGATTCGGCTTTATCTGCACGCGACGGTATCATAATAGGTCTTGAGGCTCCTACAACAGTCACTGCAAGTGGTTTTCCACCAATATACTCAACTGCTTTTCCAAGTATATTTCCTGACACTATATCGGGAGTTATAAGAATATCTGCATCACCTGCAACATCTGAAACAATACCTTTTTTCTCTTTTGCATAAACAGAAAGTGCATTGTCAAGTGCAAGCGGTCCATCAACTATACACCCTTTTATTTGGCCTCTCTCCCACATTTTTCTAAGCATAGCTGCATTCAAGGTTTCAGGCATATCAGGATTTACAACTTCAACTGCACAAAGTAGCGCAACCTTAGGCATAGGGTTTCCAAGTTTATTTGCAACAAAAACAGCATTATCAATTTCCTTAACAAGTGTATCAATGTCAGGGCGAATTAAAACTCCCCCGTCTGATAAGAGTATGATCTTTTCTCTTCCTTCATAATTTGATTCAAATGCTGCAACACTTGTAATAATTCTATCAGTTCTAAGCCCCCAATCTTTATTAAGAACTGCCTTTAAAAGGGTAGCAGTTTTTACTGAACCTTTTAGAAGTATGCCTTCGTTTTTAACAGTTTCAACTGCAATTTTGCACTTTTCTTCATCATCCTTTGAATCAATAACATCTTTTATAAATCCTTTATCTTCAAATTCCTCAAAAATCTTGTCAAACTTCTCCTTGCTTCCTATAAAAATACCAACACCAATTCCAATTTTGTAAGCATCGAATACTGCTTCGACTGCATCTCTATCTTCCCCCACAACAACAATTGGAGTTTTTCCAACGCCTTTGAGATGCTCAATAATTTCCTGGAAATTTTTAAACATAAAAACCTCCTTTTAGTCTTTAATAGGAATTCTTCTCATAAATGTAAGAGAAGCAAACGCCACAATAAAGGCAATCACAGATATAGGGAAAATAACAAATTTTGTCTTAAACGCATCAGCAAAACTACCAGCAAGAACAGGAGCAACGATATTTGCAGTTTGAGAGAAAAGATAATAGAAACCAGTGTATGTGCCTTGTGTTTCAGGTGTCCCAAAATCAATAACTGTTGGAATTGCATTCACAATGAAAAGATCCCACAAAATACCACCAAGTGCAAAAAGATACTTGTGAATAGAGTAATTCTTAACAAAAACAACAACTCCAAACACAAAAACAAGTCCCAAAAGACCAACAAGCATAGGAAGTTTTCTTCGATATTTTTTACCAAGAAAACCTGCAGGGATTGAAAAGGCAATAAATGTAATAAAGAAGATAGAAAGATTTAGTTTCGCCATCTGCTCGCCAACAGTTGGAGAAAGTCCAGATTCCATACTCATAAAAGCGGTGTAAAAAGTTTCAACGGTATTAACTCCAATCCAACCAAACGCAACTGAAAGAAGAAGAAACAAAAGAGAAACATTCTCTTTTTTAAATAAAAGCCCAAATGACTTAAATATACTAAAAGGCTCTTCGCTTTCACCTTCACTTCTATATATGGCATCTCTTTTTTCATTTACGGAAAAGAACACAACAAGTGCTCCAATTACAATAAAGATACTTGCAACGAAAAATCCTAAAAGTCTATTCACCGATGAGATCATTCCCACAACAAGTATTCCGAATATGCCACCAATACCTGTCATTAAGTTCATAATTGAGTTTGCAGGGGCCCTATCCTCTTTTGGGGTAATGTCTGCCATAAGAGCAATTGTCGGAGACCTTTGGACTGACATAGCCGATACGGCAAAAAATATTGCAAAAAATACATACATAAATGGCAACTCAAAATGTGCAAAAAGTGCTATAAGAAAGAAAAAGAAAGCTCCACCTAAAAGGCCACCAAGAATGTAGGGCATCCTTTTTCCGATTCTCGTGTTTGTCCTATCAGAAAGCATTCCTACAAGTGGAAGAAGTACAAGACCAAGAATGTTATCAATGTTCATAACCCAACCTGTAAGGGTATTAGAAAGGTGGTAAATTGTTTGCACAATAATTGGGATATCTGTGTTATAAATACCCCAAAAGAGTTGATCCGAAAATGAACTCATCCCCAAAAGGAATACCTTTTTGAAATTTGCCTTGGGTTTTATTTCAGCAGAATTCGTTTCCATTTTCCCTCCTTAAGATTGTCTTTATGAATTCAACACTTTTATTAAAAATAATCTCCTTGTCAAAATCCTCGGTTGCAACATGATATGAATTTTTAAGATGAACAAGGAAAATTTCATCAGAGCCAACGCTTCTAAGGGTAATTAAAACGCTTTCATATGGAATTACATGATCTTCAAGAGATTTGAAAATAAGAAGAGGTGCGCTTACATTTGGAAGTTCTTCTTTTATAACTTCCATAAGCTTCATAAACTCATAAAGTGCATTCAAAGAAATGTAATCATACGCAAGACCTGTTTTTGATTTATCTTTGATGTCAGACCCTGGATCATAGACAAATTTTATAAAATGCCTCAAAATTGGGACAAGCAACAATTTAAAACTCTTTTTGAGGATAAGCGCATGATTTACAAGGATAAGCCCTTTAATATCCTTAAACTTTGTTTGCAGATGAAGAGCAAGTGCTCCACCCATTGAAAGCCCAAAGGCAAATATTTTATCGGTTTTCTCACTTAACTTTCTATATGAATTTTCAACATCATTAAACCAATCTTCATAATTTACTTTTTCAAGATCCATGTAATTTGAATTATGTCCTGAAAGAGATGGCATTTCTATAATAAATCCATTATTTTCGAACTGATCCTTTAAATAGGATAGAGTTTTAAGATTTCCTGTAAAGCCGTGAATAAGTAAAATCCCTATATTTTTGTGCAAATCCATAATCTCCTCTTTAAGATTATAAATAAATGCAACAAAAAAACAAATATGTGTAAGTCTTTCAAAAAATTTCCTTAAAAAAATTAAAATAGTATCATCGAAGTCTTAAGAAAAACTTTTAATGAACCTTTCTCTTGACAAAAAATTTTTTTCTATTATAATTAAAGTGTAGTTTAGAAAAATTATAAATTAGGAGGTGGGTAAGATGGAAGAAATTAAGAGATTGCCTTTATTAGGAGAGAAATTCCCAGAATTTACTGTTAAAACAACTCATGGTGTTAAGAAATTACCAGATGACTACAAAGGAAAGTGGTTTATACTTTTCAGCCATCCTGCTGATTTTACCCCTGTTTGCACAACCGAGTTTGTAGCATTTGCAAAGAGGTATGAGCAATTTAAGAAACTTAATACTGAGCTTATTGGACTTTCAATTGACCAAGTTTTCTCTCACATTAAATGGGTTGAGTGGATTGAAAACACACTAAAAGTCCAAATCCCATTCCCTATAATTGCAGACGATAGAGGAGCAATTGCAGAAGCACTTGGAATGCTTCATCCAAGCAAGGGCACAAACACTGTTAGGGCTGTATTTGTAGTTGATGACAAAGGCATTTTAAGGACGATGCTCTACTATCCACAGGAACTTGGTAGAAATATGGATGAAATTCTAAGAATCGTTGAAGCACTACAAGTTTCTGACAAAGAAGGCGTAGCAATGCCTGCAAATTGGCCAAATAACGAACTCATTAAAGATGAGGTGATTATACCACCCGCAGATAATGTAGAGGCTGCCTCTAAGAGAATGAAGGAATACACTTGCTACGATTGGTGGTTCTGCCATAAGAAAGTAAAATAAGTCCCGAAAACCGATAAATATAAAAGGCGGGGTAATTACCCCGCCTGTATTTTAAATCCTCCTTTTTCTTATTTAAAGTTAGCTTCCCCTATTTCAAAACCTTTTTCAAATGCCTTAATATTCAAATTTACATACCGCGGCTTAAAACTCTCCTTTATTGCCTCAACAATGAATTCCTTTTTGAGAGGAAAATTTGGAACAGATGCACCTACTCCCAATATGACCATATTAGAAAGGATGCTATCCCCAACTTCTTTTGCAATAGCCTCAGCATTCACAGGAATAACAACCTTAAGATATTTTTTTAATTCAGAAAGATATTCGTCACTTGAAAGATATTCTGAAATTCCAAGTGACGCTGTAAATGGCACAATTTCTCCGGTATTAACAATTGCAAAAGTATTTTCATTTAATTTTGGAAGGGCACGCAAAGCCTCAAGAGGCTCAAAAGATAGAAGTAAATCTGCGCCTCCTTTTTTAATAATGGGGCCATTTACATCGCCTATTCTAACCTCAACTGGAACCACCCCTCCCCTTTGGGACATTCCATGAATTTCGGAGGTTACAACATTTAGGCCTTGTTTTATACAAGCTTGACCTATTACAATTGATGTCTTTACCACTCCCTGACCACCAACGCCTGTAATGTAAATATTATATTGCATCATATCACCTCAAGAATATGATAATAGCAACTTTAAAAATTTCAAAAAAATTTCAAAGTCATCATCTTAAAAGTTTAAATTTCGAGAGATACTTTTATTTATTCTTTAACTCTTTAAGCATCTCCTTTATTTCTTTGAGTTCTTGATAGCTCCTATATGCGTTAAGACTGATGTTATGAAGCCAAACAAATGGCAATACTGCAAGGGCAACTACAAGAATCACATAAATAAACAAAAGTCCTTCCATTTAAAACCTCCTTTTAAAATTTTCACATTAAAATTATAATGGAATGGAGGAAAATATGGAAACAATTCCAACGATTTATAAAAACCTATGTCCAAACTGCGGAAATGATATTGATGACGAAAGGTTAAAATTAGGGCTAACATGTAAAGTATGTCTTGAAAAAATTGTCCCAAAAGAACAAATCTGTAATTACCTTAAAATCGATCAATTTCAGCCTGTTTGTAATTTAAGAACACATATGCAAAGATTCAAAAAGACATTCGAAAACATTACAGGCTTTACACTATCCTCACTTCAGGAGATGTGGGCAACAAGGTTTTTCCTCGATAACTCCTTTGCACTCATTGCCCCAACGGGAATTGGCAAAACAACATTTGGGCTTGCGCTTTCAAAATATATCTCAGAAAATAACATTGGTTTTGTGTATCTAATTTTCCCAACAAACATCCTTGTAAAACTTGCAAAAGAAAAGTTATTAACTTTTGGAATTGAAGAAAACGATATCATCGCGTATGACTCAAATCTCCCCAAAAATACGCTTGAAGTTCTTAAATACCGTATCCAAGAAGGAGATTTTAAAATCCTCATAACAACTACAAACTTTCTATATAAAAACTTTGATATTGTGCCAAAAGGTTTTTACTCCCTTGTACTAATTGACGATGTTGATTCAATACTCAAGAATTCAAAAAATATCGACAAAGTGCTAAAACTCTTGAACTTTAACGATAATGATATAGAAAAAGCACTAAAACTCATTGATCTTAAGAGACTTTCAGTTAAAAATAAGGTTAACCCACAAACATTACAAAGTGCAATTGAAGAAGTAAACAAAATTAAGGAAAAAAAGAAAGGTGTTTTAATCGTTTCATCTGCAACAACAAACCCAAAGTCAAAGAAAGTTTTGCTCTTTAGAGAACTCCTTGACTTTGAAGTAGGGCGCGTTGTCTCAACCTTGAGAAACGTAGTCGATGCGTACAAAATTACACAGGATGACCTTACAAAAGCTGCTCTTTCAGAAATTAAGAAATTAGGAAAGGGTGGTCTTGTATTTTTAAATGCAGATTACACAAAAGAAGATCTTGAAAAATTCGTGCAATTGCTCAATAAAAATGGCGTAAAGGCAGCTTCCTATGAAAACCTTGCAAAAGTCTTAAAGGATTTTAAAGAAGGAAATCTTGATGTACTTGTAGGATTTTCCACTTACAGAAATCCACTTGCAAGAGGCATTGACCTCCCATCAGTTATAAGATATGCACTCTTTTTAGGTGTTCCAAAGATGAAGTTTTCGCTTAGCACAACGGAGGGAAATAGAGGCATATACTATGCAATTCTTTTGCTTATTCCACATATTACAAGAAAGAAAATCCTTCCTGAATCTGAAATGACAAAAATCTTTAGACACCTGAACATTCTTAAAAGATACTCAAATTTTGTTGAAGAGGGTATCGAAAGTCCTTATCAAAAGGCCTATAATGAAGCAATAAATTATTTCAAGGAACTACTTAATAGAGAAGATATTTTAAAAATTGTAGAAGAAACTCCTGATATTGCCCTTCACAGGAAAGGGAATGAACTTTCATTCATAGTTGTCGATATCACAGGCTACATACAGGCATCTGGAAGGACTTCACGCCTCATAGCAACAGGACTTACAAAAGGACTTTCTCTCATTTTGACAAATGATTTCAAAATGCTCTCAGTCTTAAGGAAAAAACTCAAATGGTTTATTGGAGAAGGAGATTTATTACCTTACGAGAGTCTTGACCTTGAAAGCATCCTTAGAGAAATTGATAACGACAGAGCACTTGCACAAAAAATAGAAAGTGGGTTTATCCCAAAAGAAGGTTTGAAGTTTAACACAAAACTCGTAATTGTTGAGTCTCCTAACAAGGCAAGGACAATTGCGTCTTTCTACGGTAAACCAGTAAGAAGGCGCATTTTAAATCTTGATGCATTTGAAATCATCATGAAGGACACAATCCTTACAATTGCTGCATCAAAGGGGCATGTCCTTGACCTTAACAAAACAGAAGGGTATTTCGGAGTTTTAAAGAATGGTGAAACATTCATTCCAATTTTTGAGCCAATTGATGAAGATAGAGAAAACATACTTAAGGCACTTAGGAGATTATCCTTGGAAGTTAATGAAGTTCTTCTTGCATCTGATCCAGATACAGAAGGAGAAAAGATAAGTTATGACCTTTTCCTTAATCTTTCGCCATATGCAAATAACATAAAAAGAATCGAATTTCATGAGATTACAAAGTATGCATTTGAAAATGCAATAAGAAACTCAAGAGAATTAAATATTAAACTTGTTAAGGCACAATTTTTAAGAAGGATTGCAGATAGATTTGTAGGCTTTACAGTTTCTCAATACATCCAGAAAGAAAAGGCTTTAAAAACACTTTCAGCAGGAAGAGTGCAAACGCCAGTCCTTGAATGGATTGTTAAAAGAGGAATTGAGGCATCAAAAAAATACCCTTATTTAAGAGTATTCTTTAATTCGAAGATGATTGAATTCAAGCTTGAAAGACCAATAAATAAAGAAGAGCTTGATAATATTAACGAGATCTCAGTAAAAATCCTTGAGACAAAAGATGAGAGAGTTTTTGTAAAGCCATTTGAAACCTACACGCTCTTAAAGGAGGCATCTAATAAACTAAAACTGCCCGTATACACAACCATGCAACTTGCCCAAGATCTCTTTGAAATGGGATTAATTACCTATCACAGAACTGACAGCATAAGAGTAAGCGATGCAGGTGTTAGAATTGCAAAAGAATACATAGAAGAACATTTTGGAAACGACTTTTTAAGCATCAGAACATACTCACAAATTGGCGGCGCACATGAATGCATTCGTCCCACAAAGGCAATGGATGTAGAAGATTTAAAGTCATACCTTACAATAAACACTATTTTAGGAATCACTCCACTTCACCTAAAACTCTACGATCTCATCTTCAGGCAATTCATTGCATCGCAAATGAAAGAGACGGTTTTGGAAGTTGGAAAAGTCTTGTTCTCACTTACTTTTGATGACCTTGTGCTTCAAAAAGAGGAAGACTTGAATATCAAAATTGTCCATGAAGGTTTTAATAAAATTTTACCTGTTGAGGTATATCCAATTGCCGAGGGAAATATACAAATTACAAATAAAATCCTTATAAGAAGAAGTGAAGTTCCATTTTATACGCATGCAACAATAATTCAAGAGATGCAAGAAAAAGGAATCGGTAGGCCATCCACATATGCGATCACAATTGAAAAGCTCATTGCAAGAAAGTATGTTATAGATAGAAAAGGTTTCTTAATTCCAACAAAACTTGGCATAGAAGTCTTAAACCTTATAAAGAAAAACAAAAAAATCTCACCTTTTGTAAGCGAAGAATACACGAAAGAGCTTGAAAAAAGAATGGATGAAATTGAACTTGGCATTCACGACTATAACAAAGAGATAGAAAAAATTTTCTACGACCTTGAACTTGAAAAATTGAAGGAAACAACAAGCTTAATACTGGAAGATTGAGTAATGTTTACTAAAGTTATGTTATAATTGAGTTATGGAAGAAAAATTTAATGAAATCGCAAATGAGTATGACAAATGGTTTGAAACTCCAGTTGGGCGCATCGTAAAAGAATTGGAATTAAATGCTCTTTTAGAGGCGATGGGAGAAATTAAAGGCAAAAAGATACTTGAAGTTGGTATAGGAACTGGTTTATTTGCTATGGAATTTAGAAAAAGAGGAGCAGATGTAATAGGTATTGATCCTGCGGAAAATATGCTTAAGATTGCAAAGTCTCGCGGTTTTGAAGTAAAGTTTGGTTATGGCGAAGCAATTCCATTTGAGGAAAATTCTTTTGACATTGTCTTGTCTATGACATCAATGGAAAATTCAAAAAACCCTGAAAAATTTGTGGGTGAAATGGTGCGTGTTGCAAAGCCTGAAGGTAAAATTGTTGTTGCAGTCTTGAATGCAATTTCTCTCTATGGCATATCAAGAAGGATAAGAGGATTATTTGATCCGAATGATCTTTTTAAAGGAATGCATTTCTATAATTTTTGGGAACTTAAAAACCTCTTGAAGAAACACTTATGTAATGTGGAAGTAAATTCTTCCGTTTTCTTTAATCCATCACCTCCAAAGTTTATTCTGGATAGGGCAAATGCACTTGAGAAATTTGGAAGAAAATATCTTAAGCCCTTCGGGGCATTGCTTATAGGAGGAGGCATAAAATGCTTATAACTGCACAATTTTCAGTATATCCTTTAAAGGTAGAAAATTACGGCGATTATGTGTATGAAGCAGTTCGTATCGTGAAAAGTTTTGGCCTTGATGTTACAGTTGGGGCAACAAGTTCTGTTACATACGGGGATTCTGAAACAATTTTTAAGGCATTTAATGAAGTTATAAAGCAGTTTGAAGGTAAAGTTCATTTTGTTTTCGTGATAACACTTTCAAATGCGTGCCCTAAACCATAAGTAGGTGCTAAAAATGGTATTTTTCTTTTATCCATCAAGAGAAACTCTTGAAGTAAGTTTAACGGGGACTGCATGTTCTCTTAACTGCAATCACTGTAATGCTCGGTATCTTTCGAGAATGAAAACAAAAGAGCAAATCCTTGAAATTCTTGAAAATCATCCAGGAAGGTTTAAAAGCATTCTCATTTCAGGTGGCTCAACAAAAGATGGAAAGGTGCCTATACTTGAACATATGGACTTTATAAAAAAGGTACACTCTATGGGACTTAAATTAAATTTCCATACAGGACTGCTAAGTGAAGAAGAGATAAGAGCAATAAAACCTTATGTTGAAAGAATATCCTTTGATTTTGTTTATGATGATAGAGTAATTCAAGAGGTATATCATTTAAAGGACAAAACAAAAGAAGATTTTGAAAAAACTTACCTTCTTATGAGAAGAATTATTGGAGGGCGTATTGAAAATGAGGAAGGTCTTCCACAGTCCCGCGTTGTGCCGCATATAACATTGGGAATCAAATGTGGTGAGATTGACGAAGGAGAAGAAGATACAATCGACGAACTTGCATTTATAAAGCCAACACTTATAGTAATAGATGTCTTTATTCCAACAAAAGGAACCCCTTTTGAAAATTGTCCTGTACCAGATTTAGACAAAGTATTAAAAATGGTTGATAAAGCCTATAGAAGGACATCACGCACAACTACACTTTTTTTGGGTTGTATGAGACCATTTGGAGAATATAGAGAACTTCTCGATGTTGAGGCATACAAGTTGGGCGTAAAGGGATTTGTCCTTCCATCAAAATCTTTAAGAGACCTTTTAAAAGAACAGGGGGAAGAAGTGAGGATTTTCAATGAATGTTGTGCCCTTATCTAAGGAAGAGGTACTTAAAAAAGACATAAGAGTTTCAATTGGAAGCCTCGCATTGCTTGGATTAAGGAATGTAAAAGTTTTTGCAAAGCCTACAACTATTTACCTAATGGTTGAGGAACATTGTTTATATAATTGTCTTTACTGTGCACAGGCAAAAGAATCAAAGGCAAACTTTGAAAATCTATCGAGGGTAACCTGGCCTAAAGAAAAATTTGAAAATGTGCTTGATGCACTCATAAAGCACAAAGATGACTACAAGAGGATTTGCTTTCAAGTTGTAAATGGAAAAAACTACTACGAAAATCTTATAGGGTTCTTAAAAGTCTTAAACGATGCAGAATTAAATGTCCCAATCTCAATTTCAATAAGAGAGCCAAATATTAATCGCATAAGAGAGCTTTTTTCTCTGGGAGTAGAACGCATTGGCCTTCCCATTGATGTTGTTTCAAAAGAAGACTTTTCTAAAATTCGAGGGGGAAATTTTGAAAAGACATTTTCCTTTATTCTTGATGTAGGAAAAGAATTTAAAGGAAAAATTACAACTCATATTATTGTTGGATTGAATGAAACAGATTTTGAACTATACGATGCAATGAAAAAGTTCTTTGATGGTAATGTGCTTATATCGTTGTTTTCATTCACACCTGTTAAAGGAACACTGTTAGAAAAACATCAAAAAGTCCCAATCGGACGATACAGGAAGTTCCAATTTATAAGGGCACTGTTTTTTAAGCGTATTCCTTTTGAACCAATTTTTGAAAATGGCATACTAATAGGTGCTAAAATCGATTTCACGAAAGAAAAGATTCTTGAGCTTGTTACGGACCCTTCAAACTACATAACTCAAGGATGTCCAAATTGCAATAGACCATTCTATAACGAAACACCTACAGGACCTCTCTACAATTTTCCTGTGAAGCCAGAGGATACAAGCTTTGTCTTCAATGACTTTGTTAAAGTAGTTATTGATGGAAAAGTCTTCTTCAAGTGATAGTAGAACTGTTAGGAACTTAATACTTCTTCTTGAAAGTGGAACATTCTTACACGACATCGGAAAACTTTCAAGATACTTTATCACATCAAAGGCAAAAGACATAAAAGGACTCGATTTTCACGGACAAATTCTTTACATTGATTTTTCGCTTAAAAGAGTCCCAGAAACCTTGTGGAAATTTCTCAATGTTGAGGTATATGAACTCCTTCAAATTGACCCTCACACTTTGCCATTTGAAACTGATTTTTACCTAATCCATATGATTTGCGCTCATCATGGTTGCAATAGATGTCTCAGAAGCCCTCCGTGTAATCTTAAAGACAAAATTGAGGACTACAAAATTATGGAACTTCTTAAAACTCTTGACCATATGGATGCGTCAAACCCACTTGATTCTCGGAAACAGGGATATAAAGAGGTATTTATTGATAGATTTTTTGAAATGAAAGAAAGAGTTGAAATTGAGAAGCTTGATTCTCTAAGGATTGAACTTTATAATAAACTTAATTCTGCACTTATTGAGGCAGGATTTGGAAGCAAAAATTTTGATATTATTTCCTTTAGAAGGAAGCTCTTTGAATACCTAAAAGAACCTTTCTTAAAAACTCTTTCTGAAACACGCCTTTTTGCAAACGATATAACGTTATTTGATCATTCACTTGCTACTTCAACACTTTTTAAGATGTATCTAAGCGCGTATTTTAAATTCGGCATACCTTTCCCAAAGAATTTTTCAGAAGTGAAATATTCGTTTGCTAAGTGCTATTCAACAAGCAAAACGCTTGTTGAAGAAGATTTTGCATTGTCAAATGTTATCATTGCAAATAACGATTTTATTGTATTTCCATATCCAGGACTTTCAAACAAAAAAATTAAAAAAGGGCTTAAAGAACTTATTAACGATTTTGAAGTGATAAGAGACCCTTACGATCTTTTTCCAAAATATAAGGAATACTTGCTGTCCCTTAAGGTAAAAAATGTAGAGGACATAAAAAAAGACTACACTTATAGTAAGGCAATTAAAGATGTTAAAAAAGTCATATACTTTGCACTCCTTAAAGAAAAGGAAGAGTTGTCAAAAAAGCTTAAAAGCTTTACAAGACACATAAGAAATGTTTCAAATGGCGTTTTGAAAGATAGAATAAATTTTATAAAATTTCTCAAAAAACTTGTAGAATTAAAGCGTCTTAAAAAACACTTAGACGCAAAGCCAACAATCGAGGAAATAAGAAAATTTTTAAAAGTGCATTCATCAAAGGAGATCGAGCCTCAAATTGAAGAGTATTTTGACCTTATCACTTCACCTATAAGACCCCCATCGCCAATTGAGATGTCAAAGATGTTTTTGAGATATTATAGAAAAACTCACTCTTACAAAAAAGTTCTCAATCACTTTGTTATAACAAGACCAATGACTTTAGGAAGGGTAATTGCATTTAACCGCATCATACAAGCTAAACAAACAGAAACGCTTAAGAATTACCCCGCTTCAAATCGTCCCTTTGAGAAGGATAAATTATCATAAAATTGTCTAATTCTTCCTTTGAAAAAGGAAAAACATATGTCAAAATACTTTTTAGGGGAAATGGATACAGAAACTCTTAAAGAAGTGATTTATACAAATTAGAAATGCATAAAAAGGTTGGAAGAAAAAAGAATTCCTAAAGGCAACCCCTTCTGATTTTGAAAATGGCATTCTTACAACCGAAAAAAGGTGATACTGAGACGAAGCTTTTCTGAATTCTTAGCATTGGGGGTTTTAAGGAGTCGAACTTCGCAAAAATTAGTCTGAAAGAAAGATCCTTAAAGAGTATTTTGAGGCGATGTTTTTTAAAGATCTCGTTATAATGGATGAGATGAGAGACACAGCTCTTTTAGATTTGCTTATTAATAATTTCTCTATACTAAAACCTTTTTAAGATATTGTCCTGTATAGGACCTGGGATTATTTGCAATCTCCTCAGGTGTACCTGTTCCCACAATATAGCCACCACGCTCTCCCCCTTCGGGGCCAAGGTCAATAATATAATCTGCCGACTTAATTACATCAAGATTATGCTCGATTATGATAACAGTATTCCCCTGATTAACAAGTCTTTGAAGAACATCAATCAACTTATGAACATCCGCAAAATGCAAGCCTGTTGTGGGCTCATCGAGGAAGTAAACAGTTCTTCCTGTCCCTCTTTTTTGAAGTTCTGCTGCAAGTTTTACACGTTGTGCCTCTCCACCTGAAAGTGTAGTTGCAGATTGCCCCAATTTTATGTAGCCCAAACCTACATCATCAAGAAATTGAAGTTTTCGCTTTATTTCAGGAATATTTTCAAAGAAAGATAATGCTTCTTTAACGCTCATTTCAAGAACATCTGCAATACTTTTTCCCTTGTATTTTATTTCAAGAGTTTCTCTGTTGTATCTTTTTCCGTGGCACACCTCACAAGGCACATAAACATCAGGTAAAAATTGCATTTCAACTTTTATATAGCCATTTCCCTCACAAGCTTCACACCTTCCGCCGGGGATATTAAAACTAAATCTTCCTGCCTTATATCCCCTTGCCTTTGCTTCGGGTAAACTTGCAAAAAGCTCTCTTATGGGAGTAAATGCTCCAGTGTAGGTTGCAGGATTTGAACGGGGTGTTCTCCCAATGGGAGATTGGTCAACCATCACTACCTTGTCAATATATTCAACACCTTCGATTTTGTCATGTTTTCCTGGTTCTTCCTTTGATTTGTAGAGTTTCTTCATAAGCGCCTTGTAAAGAATATCATAAATGAGAGTTGACTTTCCGGAGCCTGAAACACCTGTAACACAAATAAATGTATGAAGAGGAAATTGAACATCAATATTTTTGAGATTATGTTCTCTTGCACCTTTTACAACAAGAAATTCTCCGTTCCCTTTTCTTCTTTCAGTTGGGACTGGAATTTTCAATTCACCTTTCAAATATTGCCCTGTTAAAGATCTTTTTTCATTTATAATATCTTGAAGTGAACCAGTTTTTACGACATAGCCACCCTCTTCGCCTGCCCCAGGACCAATGTCTATGATGTAATCTGCTTCCCTTATTGTTTCTTCGTCGTGTTCAACAACAATTACAGTATTGCCAAGATCCCTTAATTCCTTTAAAGTATTCAAAAGTTTATCAGTATCTCTTGGATGAAGCCCAATTGATGGCTCATCAAGGACATATAAAACTCCCACAAGCTTTGAACCAACTTGTGTTGCAAGACGAATCCTCTGCGCTTCACCTCCTGCAAGAGTTTCCGAAGGTCTATCCAAAGTAAGGTAAGAAAGTCCCACATCAAGCAAAAATTTCAATCTATTTTTAATTTCTTTTATTATTTGATGAGCAATTAATCTCTCCTTTTCTGTGAGTTTCTTTTCAAGGTTTAAGAAAAACCTATACGCATACCCTACAGACATACTCGTTAAATCTGCAATATTTATGCCATCAACTGTCACTGCAAGGGCTTCAGGTTTGAGTCTTTTTCCGTGGCAAACAGGACACTCAACTCGTCTCATAAATTTTTCGTATTCCTCTTTCATACTTTCAGATTCAGTTTCGTTGTATCGCCTTTTAAGGAGATTTACAACTCCTTCAAAATAAGTTGAAAAACTATAAACCTCACCATTTTTTGATGTAATTCTTACGGGCATTTTTCCCTCAGTTCCATAAAAAATCAAGTCAAGCTCATCTTTTGAAAGCTCTTTCAAAGGCTTGTAGGTATCGATGCCGTATCTTTTTGCGGCTTGCAAAAGAATTTGAAAGGTGTATGTATCAAAGCCTCTAAAACCTGGAATCTGTATTGCGCCTTCTTCAAGGGATAAATTCCAATCGCGCACAATCAAATCTGGATCTGGTTCAATTTTAAAGCCAAGTCCCATACACTCTGGACATGCTCCGTACGGTGAATTAAAAGAAAATAATCTTGGCTCAATTTCTTCAATTGAAAACCCACATACAGGACAGGCAAACTTTGAAGAGTATAGATATTCTCTTCCATCTTCATCTCTTACCTTTACAACCCCCTCCCCTTCTTGAAGCGCAAGCTCAATTGAATCCTCGATACGACTTTTTTCTTCAGAAACTACAACAACTCTATCAACAACAAGATCAATATCGTGTTTTTTGTTTTTGTCAAGAGGAATCTCTTCCTGCAAAGAATACATATTTCCATCCACACGCACCCTTACATAACCTTTTTTTAGGTATTTTTCAAAAAGCGCCTTATATTCACCTTTTCTTCCCCTCACAAGCGGTGAAAGAATTTCAATCTTTTTATGCTCAAGATTTTTAAAAATCTGCTCTACAATTTCATCGGGTGTTTGTTTTTTAATTTCAGTGCCATCATTTGGGCAGTGTGGAACACCAATACGTGCATAGAGAAGCCTCAAATAATCATAAATCTCGGTCATTGTGCCAACGGTTGAGCGAGGGTTTTTGCTTGCACTCTTTTGATCTATTGCAATTGCAGGAGAAAGTCCCTCAATTACATCGACATCGGGCTTTTCCATAAGCCCTATAAATTGCCTTGCATAAGCCGAAAGAGATTCTACGTAACGCCTTTGACCTTCTGCGTAAATTGTATCAAAAGCAAGAGAAGATTTTCCCGAGCCAGAAACACCTGTTATAACAATAAGTTTATTTCTAGGGATGGTAAGGGTGATGTTCTTGAGATTATGAACCCTTGCTCCCTTTATAAATATGTCATCTCTCATACTCTGAAATCCAAATAAAGAAATATACGAAAACTATTACTGATATATAATTCAAAATAATAGGAATTATAATTTGGGAACTCGCAATGGCACCAAATACAGAAACTACTGCAACAATAATGGAATAAATGCTTCCAACTGTTGTAGCAGCCCTAAAGTATTTCTTGAAGTCAAAAAGACTCCTTTTAATAGCTTCAAAAAATGGATATTTGGTTAATTCAAAGGGAAGTCTTGCAAAAAGCACCATAGGAATTAACTGGCTTACAAAAATTAGAAGAATGACAACGTGAATATCCTCAAGGCGGTTTAATACAGGGACCATTACGAAGTAGTTAATAATAAACTTCAAGGCAACAATTGTAAGAATTCCATAGAAAGGGGCTATTTGGGAAAAGTTTTCAACAAACGGAATGCTTGCAAGAAATATTGTTTCAATACCAATATAGGTTATCGGAAGAAAAATATTGAAAACCTGTGATAAGAAATCTGGCATAGTTGATGCAAGTAGCCTTAATATAAAAACAATTGAATTTAACAAAAGCGATATTAAGAAAAGCTCTTTCACATCATTCTTTTCAATAAGGGTAATTAAAAGAAGAATTAATGAACTTAAAATATATTGACCTAATATCGTAAGTGTTGAGCCTACAAATGAAATTTCTGTTTTAAAACTCAAATATTGATTTAGAATTGAAGTAAGCGTTGGGATAAGCGCAACAAGCAGCGCCTCAAAAAAAATTCTTTTAGATACCTTAATAGTTTTGTCCATTTTTTAACTCCTGCAAATAATAATTATAAGGTAATTTATACTTTTTACAAGTATTTTTGAAAAATTTTGCTTTGAAAATTTTCGACACTCTTTCCATATTATTAAGTGAGAAAAATTGTTTGAATTGGAAAAATTTCAGAATTTTGTATATTTGTATATAATTATAAAAATTTATTATTTATGGTAAGTTGGGGTGAAAAATGTTAGAAAATATTTTTAGAAAGAAAGGAAAAAATTTATTTATTACAAGTTTTTTTGGCTCAAAGGAGTTTTTGTATTTTTACATTCTTCATCTTCTTAATGAAAGAGATATGTATGGTGAAGAAATTTCTAAGGCAATACTCATTGTTTCAAGAGGTATGTGGTATCCAAACCCGGGCTTCATATACCCAGTGCTAAAAAAATTAAATAGTAGTGGCTTTATAAAGGGCGACTGGATTATAGGGGAGACAAAGCATCCACGCCTTGTTTATAAGATTACCGAGAAAGGTAAAGCTTATTACAGAAATTTGAGAAAGGATTGGAAAGAAGGAATAAAAGAGTTTATCGAAATCCTAAAATTAATTGATGAGGAGGATTTATTATGAAAGTGGGAGTTGTATCAGACATCCATGGCGATTTTTTGTCGCTTAGGGCAGTTTTTTCGGAGTTTGAAAAATTAGATGTAAAACTTGTGCTCGTTTTAGGTGATGTGCTTTACCATGGGCCCAGAAATCCAATGCCTGAGGGATATAATCCAATGGGAGTTTCTGAGCTAATAAACAATGCTCCCTTTAACTTTATCTTTGTTAAAGGCAACTGCGATGCCGATGTAGACCAGCTTGTAATAAAATATCCAATGCTTCAAGAGTTTGCACTTGTGCATATCGAAGGGACTACACTTCTTTTAACGCATGGAGATAAAATTGAAAACTTTGAAGAGTTCATGAAAAAATATAAAGGTATAAAAGCACTTCTAACGGGACATACGCATATACCAGTTGTAGAAGAAAATAAATTTGGGTTGCATATTAATCCAGGCTCAATAAGTTTACCAAAAGATTCTTCTAAAAAGTCCTTTGCAATTCTTGATATCGAAAAGGACAAATTTCTTGTGGAATTTAAGGAGATAACATGATAACGATAACAATTGCAAATCAGAAGGGTGGAGTTGGTAAAACAACAACCGCAGTTAATCTTGCCTCTTTTATTGCAAGAAAAAACTTTAAAACTTTACTTATTGATCTCGATCCACAGGCAAATTCCTCGTTTGTATTTCTTGAGAATCCAACAAATATAAGCACCTATTCAGTTTTTGTAGAGGAGAATACAGATCCTGTGAAAATTATCCACGAAACTTCTGTTCCAAATCTATTTTTAATGCCATCTTCAATTCACCTTGCGAAAGTAGAGCGTGCACTTTCTGGCGTTTTCGATGCACCACTTAAATTAAGAAAAGTTATTAGTAAAATTGCAAATATGTTTAGCTTTGTTATTATTGACACACCCCCTTCTTTAGGACTTCTTACGGTAAACGCCCTTACAACCTCTGATTATGTAATAATTCCAATTACCCCATCGCCTTGGGCACTTGAAGGTGTACAAGACTTTTTGGATACATTTGAAGGCGTCAAAGAAACATTTAATGAAAAGCTAAAAATTTTAGGAGTTTTAATAACCATGTTTGATACAAGGACTACCCTTTCAAAGGATGCCTCTCTAAAAATAAAGGAACTTTTTGGAGATCTTGTTTTTGAAGAACCAATCGGGAGAAGTGTTCGCCTTGAGGAAAGTCCTGCCTTTAGAGAGGATATCTTTGCCTTTGCGCCAGATTCAAAAGGTGCACATGCATATATGCTTTTTGGAGAAAGTGTCTTAAAAAGATTAGGAAAGTAGGTGAAAAATGGAACCAAAAAAGGGTTTACCAAAAGATTTTAATTTACGTTTTGATAAAGGCTATGTTGAAGAACTTGTAAATGAAAAGATTCAGGCAAAAGTAATTGAACTGAATGTTAGAGATATAGTTACAGATCCAAATCAACCAAGAAAAACTTTTAATGAAGAGAGCTTGAAGGAACTTGCCGAAAGCATCGAAAGACATGGCGTTTTAGAGCCAATTCTCGTGCGTAAAGTTGGCACAAAGTATATGATTGTTGCAGGAGAAAGAAGATACAAAGCAACACTTCTTCTAAAAAAAGATACAATACCTGCAATCGTAATTGATCCAAAAAGCGACAGCATCGTAAGGGAAATCCAGATTGTTGAAAATTTACAACGAGAAGATATATCACCCATAGAGAGAGCAAAGGCAATTTACGAATACCTAAAGCCATATGCAAAGGATAAAAATGTTAAAACACTTCTTATTAACTACAGGATGGGAAGAAATGTCCCTGAAGATTTTGCGCTCACTGTGAGCGCACTGTGTAAGGCAATAGGAAAAACACCAATTACACTAATAAGGTGGATAAGTTTGCTTGATTTACCAGAGGACATTCAAAAAAAGATTGATGACCCTAACTCTCCTTTAACTTCAAGGCATGTTGAAAGTCTTCTTAAAGTAAAAGATCTTGATGTTATTAAAAAGGTTGTAAAGATTATTGAGGAAAATGAACTCTCCTCTCACGATGTAGCAAATGTAGTAAGCACCTTTAAGCATTTCAAACCTGCAACGCTTAAAGGTGCAATAAAAAATGTTGAAAATACAATAAATTTAATAGATTTCATTGATGATAAAAATAGAAAAAATTTAAAAGAGGAGCTAAAAACTCTCAAAGATCTGGTAAATGAACTTGAAGACAAATTAGGGGACTGACGGTGGACTTGTGGTTATTTCTGGAGAAATGTTTCCAAAACGCATAAGATACTTTCCATTTGGAAGTTCTGCATAAATAACATAGTTTGAACCATCTTTTGAACCATAGTAAAGCCCCAAGCCAAAAGGATTTTGCATATTCATAAGACTTTCGGGACGGAGAATATACTCTATACCTCCGCTTTCTCCCAGCAAAGTTTTGTTTTCCTTTTTGTTTATAAAAGCGTTTATCCCAAGTAGCTCTCTTGCAAGAAGAGATGTTGGAGCTTTACTATCAACCAAATATCCAAATTGTTCAGCTTGCACAACAGGATAAGGGTAAACACCCCAATCTTGTTTGTAATGTTCAAGGTCTCTTGCAAGGGAATCAAAGTTTGATAAGAGTTGCGCAATACGACCTCTATTTATGATATTTCCAAAAACAGGAACTGCAATCCCAGTAAGGATTATAATAATCGCAATTACAATCATTAATTCAATAAGAGTGAAGCCCTTTTTATTTTTCAAACCGATCATTTTCATAGACATTTGCGCTTCTTGAGTATCCCTTTTTCTCCCAATAACCTGGAATATCCTCTTCCATTACCTCAAACTCAACAACCCATTTTGCATCTTTATACGCATATTTCCCATTAACGACAAGCCTTAAAGGATATCCATTTGCAATATCAAGAGGCTTCCCATCCATTTCATATGCAAGAAATGCATCATTACTCAAAAGAAAATCAAGAGGCAAATCGGTTGAATAACCATCAAGAGTCTTTACCATAACAAATTTTCCACTTGGCAAAATCGAGACATCTTCAAATAAAACTTTGGGATATACACCTGAAAAAACAGGACCGAGATAGCTCCATCCATCAACACAATGAATATCAAATTGAACGCTTTCTTTATTCATATTAAAAATTTCTTTTAGGGAAATTACTTTTTCGCTCTTAATAAGACCAGTAATTTTAACAAAATAATTATCAATGTCAATTTCCTTAGGCTTTCCAAAAATTGAAATTGGATAAAGCCTTGCTGAAGGTTTTTGGCCTGGTGGCATTATAAATTCTCCCATTTTATCACCTCTACATATTATAATGGATTTACAATGTTTTAAAAGAAGGAGCTTAATGTTTTTTGAAAAAATTCATAAAGGAATCATTATCTCTCCGCTTTAAATAAAAGATCCATTTAGCGAGTTATTATAGGGGCTTACAAACCAAATTTTCTTTCTACATATTTAATAAAAGATCCCTTAGCAAGAAAATTCATAGCTATTACATACCTACATTAATTGAAAGAATTTACCCTTCTAACTCCCCCTAAAAGGAGGAGATTTCTCAGTCGCTTTCGCTCCTTCGAAATGACAATCGATGGAAGGAGGAAGTACCCCCTTTAACTTCCCCAAAGGAGGAGATTTCTCACTTTGTTCGAAATGACAATTATTGGAAGAGGGCACATCCCCCTTCCAACTTTCCCCTAAAAACAAAAAGAATAACTTTCCACTTTCATTTGTCATTCCGAAGTGGCGTAGCCACGAGGAATCTCCTCAGTCTCGGGAGAGTGTTGAGGGGGAGGTGTGTTGCCCCCTCAAAATATGGAGATTTCCATTAATCGAAGGGGTTAAAAGCCCCCCTTCGAACTACCCCAAAGAGGAGATTTCTCACTTTGTTCGAAATGACTGGTTATGTTTATTCTGAAGGTTATTTCTGTTTGTCATTCCGAAGCCGAAGGCGAGGAATCTCCTCAGTCTCGGGGGAGTGTTGAGGGGGAGGTGTGTTGCCCCCCAAAAGAGGAGATTTCTCCTCACTACGTTCGTCGAAATGACTGGTTGTGTCATTCCGAAAAATGTTTCTTTTTGTCATTCCGAAGGCTTTTGCCTGAGGAATCTCCTCTGTTTTGGGGGAGTATTATATATGGTGACAACCATTTTTAGGAAGCATTGAGGGTATTATACTCTTAAAATTCTATCTTATCTCTACTGCATCTGCAAATTGTTTCATCAATGCTTGAATATCTTGTAATTCTTTGTCTGTAAAAGTCTCAAATGGATAGTTTGGATTTAATACCTTATCAAAATGCGGTCTTTGAATGTAGTAGGCCTTTGCTCTATTTATAAGATTGCCCACAGAAACAAAGTCATCAATAGTCTTAAAGTAGTTTTTGAATACAGTTGTTCTAAATTCGTAATCCTTTTCTGAGGCTTTGATAATCTGGATACTTTCTTTTATTGTGTCACTCTCAATTTTTACACCTGTTGCCTCGCTGTATTTTTCAAGTGGTGCCTTTATATCCATTGCAATATAATCAACAAAAGGTAAGAGATCTATCAGCGTCTTTGGGAATGATCCATTGGTATCAAGTTTTACCAAAAAGCCCATATCTTTTATTCTCTTTATGGCGTCAATCAGTCCTTTGTGTATTAATGGCTCTCCGCCTGTAAATTCAACTGCATCAAGAAGTCCCTTGCGAGTATTAAGAAAATCAATAATGTCTTCAAAAGGAATTTCATTTGGAAACTCTTTTTCTAAGACAAGTTCCCTATTGTGGCAAAAAGGACAACGGAAATTACAACCTATTGTAAAGATAATCGCACAAGTTTTATCAGGATAATCTACAAGAGAAAACTTTTGCATTGCTCCGATTCTTATGTTGTTCATATAATATTACGCCTCACTCTATATTCAATATTTCTATCAGTATATCTTCTATTGAAATATTAAGCGCATCTTTTATTGAATCTTTAAGTTCTATAAATCTTTTTGCAAGTTCCGGATCAAACTGAATGCCTGCATTCTTTTCGATTTCTTTCATCGCTTCATCAACTGTTAATGCCTTTCTGTAAGGTCTTTCTGTTGTCATTGCATCAAAGGCATCAACTATTGATAATATCCTAGATAGGTATGGGATTTCTTCGCCCTTTAACTTATCAGGATAACCCTTTCCATCGCATCTTTCATGATGATGTCTCAATATTTTTGCCGAAGCTTCCAAGCCTTCAATTACAGAAATAATCTCATAACCTTTTTCTGGATGTATGTTTATGATTTTCCGCTCATCAGCTGTTAAAGGTCCGTTTTTAAGAAGAATTGACTCCTTTACACCAATTTTCCCTATATCATGTAGAATTGCTGCTAATACAAGTATTTTAAGATTTCTTTTATCAAGCCCAAGATGCCTTGCAAAGAAATACGCGTACTTTGTTACGTTTTCAGAGTGCGTCCTTGTGTAAGGATCTTTCGAGTCAATAGTTCTTGCAAATGCTATCATAATATCTGCAAAAAGCTTTGCTCTATCCTTGTATATAAAAAAGCTTTTCAAAACAGGCAATATTGATACTGATAACTGATTTATAATGTCTGAATTTTGTTCACTTCCTTCCTTTAAACCGAATTCGATTTTGTCTTTTCCAATCTCATAATATATCTTTTCGAAATTATTAATTTCCTTTTCTTCTTCAAATGTGTATTCACTCGATTTTGAATGAACTACATTAACAGAATCATCACAAGCAAAAACATGTATAAAACGATTTTCAATCTCAACTGATACTTTCATTGAGTTTAAATATTCAAAGGTTCTATTTAACAATTGGAAAACTTCTTTAAAGTAATTTTTTACACTCATCTCAAAATCGAGGTTTTTAGAAATTTCCGTTATTATTGAATCTATCTTTAGCTCATTTTCTAAATCTTCAAAGAGTTTCTTTGTCCTTAAAAATAGCGACCCAAGGTTTGAAATTGCTTCCATTATTTCGATATCTTGTGTGGTAAATGGATTTTGATCTTTTGTTGAATCAATGAAGATACCACCATAATACTCGTCTTCGATAAAGAAAGATGCAGTTATTGTGTATTTTATTCTGTCTAATCCTAACTTTTTTGCAAGCTCTCTTTGGCTTTCATCTAACCCGACAGCTTCTATAGATTCAATTATTTTAACTTTTCCTTTCTTAACAAGCTTTTCTTCTGTTTCAAGATCGATGTTTAATTCGTTAAGAAGAGACACATCATAACCAAATGAAGCTACATACTTAAGCTCGTTTTTAGTCCTCAGAAGGATACTTCCGTATTCCCCACCTTCTATTAATGAAAGTGTAAGCATCAAAAGTTTTGAAAAGAACTCTTCGTAATCCTCTTTAAAACTTGTTTTTGATAGAAAAACAAAAATATTTTCAAGTTTTGAAGCAAGACTTGCGTTTGTATCAACTTCTTTTTTAAGAGCCTTAAGTGCCACTTGAATCGAAAAATAGAATGAAATAATTTTAGCAACTGAATTTGCAATGGCTATTTCAACCTCATTGAAGTGAACACCTTCTTTAAAGATATCTAAAGAGAAGTGCCCCATATATTCATCTTTAACAGTAATTGGGATAATAAGAGTCTCTTTAATATCTCCCACTCCAAGCTTTTTTGCATAATCCCTGAGTTCTTCGGGGAATCCCGAGATTCCTATTTGTTCAATAATAATTGGCTTTTTCCAAAATCTCTCCTCCCTTTCTTTATCAAGAATTAGTTTTTTTAAAAGATCTACGTCATAGCCCACGGAAGCAACAGGCATAACTTTATCTCCAACAACAAACCATAAAACACCCTTCTCTATTTTTGGAACAAGACTTATTACTGTTTCTAAGAGTTTTTGAACAACCGTCTCTATTGGGGCGTCAATTGAGGTAGTAAATATGAAGTTGTTTAGTGTATTTAGTTTTTCTTGAGTATCTTTATACGCTTTTAACGCCTCTAATTCCCTTTTTAGGGTTTCTTCAAGCTCTAATGTAGTTTCCTTTTCCAATGCAAAAAGTCCATAAAGAACTGTTGCATAGAAAAGTAAAAATAAGAATATGAATGACCCATAAGTTAATACTGTGGTCAAAAAGACCCAATGCAATTTTTCGCTTAAATCACTTAGGCTTCCAAAGGTTTTAATTAAAAAAGAGCGTGAAAGATAAGTAAAGGAATAAGATTTTGAAATTGAATAGTTGGAAACGCTTCCTAAAACAGTATCTACATTTTTTAAGATGAATGAATCAGAAATGTTTGTTGCACACACTACTCCATCCTCTGACAAAATATATTTAAAAGGTGTAATTGCATTTGATAAATTTCTGGAAAGAGTATTAAGTTCAATTAATCCTGCAATAGTATAGGTAAATATTTTTCCTTTAAATATTGGTATATGTATTGCTATTGCATTAAAGCCCTGGACTGTCTTAAAAGGCAGTGATAGAGTTGTTTTTTTTGTTTTGAGAACTTCCTTTACATGAGGCTGATTTGAAATATTAGAGCCTATGGCGTATGTGTAGGGATATGTATATACAATTATGCCCTTATCATTCATAAGCGTAACTGATGCAAATATGGATTTATGGGTATTGTAGAATGTTTTTATTTGCAGTTTTGCATGATCTAAGTTATCTACATCAAGTGTTTCTGCAAGATATACAAGAGGACTTTCAAATGAATCAAGCAAGTATTGATTGAGTTTGTCAGCAATTACAAACGATGCATTCTGAACAGTATAATTTAAATCAGATATAATTTGTTCCTTTTGGCTTCTGTATGAGTTAAATCCAAAAGAAGATGCAATTGATGTTATAATTGCTGCAGTAAGTGATATTGCAACAAGTCTTGTAAAGATTGAAAGTTTTTCTTTAAAAATCTCCTTTTCTAAAGGACGACTGGGCATCCTTGCGCCTATGTTTTTAAGAATAAATACGCCGTGAAGAAAAGACAAAAACATCAAGGTAAGCGAAATATAGATTGTTGGTTTAAGAGGAAGATAATCCGTATAATATAGAAGTTTCAAGAATACCGAAATTGCCGAAAAGAGCACCACTAAAACATACGTTCTTTTTTCATGAGAAGAGCCATATTTTGAATATACAAATCCCCTCACAAGGTGAATAATAGCAATTCCTATAATGCCCCAAGAGATATAGTCCAAGGCGCGCATTATGTTTCCAAGCAAAAAGGAAGATAAAATAAGCATTAAAATGCCTATTATTTCAATTGAATTTGGCTTAGCATACGTCTTTCCTGTTGTTTCAAGAATCGTGATATAGATAAATGTAGAAATTCCGATTGCAAATATGAGATTTATAGTTAAAAACGCACTTTCATTTGGACCTAACTCTAATATATAAAAGACTTTTATAAGGGATAGTATCACAACAATCGGAAATAAAAATGCCACTATGAATAGAACTCTCTCGTATGTTCTTTTTTGTATAAACCATCTAAACGATAGTATAAATCCTAAAAAGATTGGGATTGTGAATATAGAAAACTCAAGTATTATAAGTAACCAGTCTATTTTCATTTCCACAGATAAATTATACTGATTGTTAAGAAATTTACAATTTCTTTTAAAATTTTTTAGCAAATTTTTTAATCGAGTGATAATTTGTAAAATCTTAAATACCCCTCAAAATGGTTGTCACCATATATAATACTCCCCCGAAACAGAGGAGATTCCTCAGGCTAAAGCCTTCGGAATGACAAATGAAAGTGGAAAGTTATTCTTTTTGTTTTTAGGGGAAAGTTGGAAGGGGGATGTGCCCTCTTCCAATAATTGTCATTTCGAAGTAGCGTAAGCGACTGAGAAATCTCAATATTTTGAGGGGGCAACAAATCGCCCCCTCAATACTCCCCAAAAACACATCAAAGAATTGTCAATCCGAGGAACGAAGTGACGAGGATTCTCCTCCAAATGGAGGAGGGACACCCTCCCAGAACTCCACCCATACGACGGAGATTCCTCTTGGCTTCGCCACTTCGGAATGACAATTATTTTGAGGGGGCAACAAATCGCCCCCTCAACACTTTCCTAAATAATAATTTTTACCTTGGGGGTAAGTTAGAAAGGGGTGTGCCCCATTCTAATATTGGAGATTTTATCTATTAAAGAACATCAATACATCAATGCCATCAATTTTGAGGTTTGAATCAAGATCGCACTGAGGTAAAAAATCCTCATTCATATAAGTCTTTCCAAATGATTTTTTAAGTATCTCAAAGTCTTTATCATCAATTGCTTTGTCAAAATTAAAATCCCTCATATCAAAACCGTAGAGTATAACCGAATAATGATTCTCAAACATATTTCCTTTTACCACAATATCTCCTTGAACTTTACCTCTTATAACACCCTTAATTACAAGCGCATTTGAGAAATTAGACCTTACGATATTAAAAAACCAGTCGAAAATGGGCGAATTTTTTGAATCTTCGTAATAAACATTCTTTATAAAAAGACCTTTTGGTAGGATAACAAAATAAGGCTCACTATCCTTTACTGTTATTTTAAATTCATTAGTTGTCGTATTAAAATCGAAATCAAAAAATAAATCTTTCTTTGCGTGATTTTCAGCAATTTCTTCTTTAAATCTCACATAGTTTAAAGTTATCAAAGGTAAACCGTAAATATTAAAATCATATATGTTAAGAAGTCCACTTTCAACAGGATCTTCTAAATCTGCATAGAGCAAATTGGCATAAAAGTATTTGAAGGCATCATAAAGAGCATTTCCTATGTTTTCACCTTGGGAGAGATTCTTTACAAAGTAATACATAATGCTTGAAGAACCGCCGTCTTCTGGCCTATAGAAGTATGAAGGTGAATATGATACCTCTCTTGACCCAATGAAGGCAGTTGAACCGTTTTTAAGAAACGCATACCCAAGATTATCATACCCTTGGAGATTAAGACAACTCAAGGAAAACACAATGGAATTTGTCGAAAAATTATCCGATGTCGACACAAAAGGCGTAAATACAAATTCGCTATTTTCTGGGATCCCATTTTTGTTTTTATCAAGCCAAATTTGGCTATAGGCTGCACTTTGTGAGCCGTGTGCATCCCAAAGAATAAGCGTTGCTTCCTTTGAAGCACTAATAAAGTTTTCCTTATTTAAAGCTCCATTGCAATTGTAAATTGATGGAAAATCACCACCCTTTTCGTAAAAAGTTATCGAATCTGGAAAGAAATCATTTTTTATAAGTTCCATAAGGCGTGCTCCATCACCTGAAAGTATTTTGCCCCCATCATAGGTTTCGCTAGGAAAGGATATAAAAGACGAAGCAAGCAAAACCTTAGGCCTTTTTTCCATAAATGCATTTAGATTATCGAAATACTTCTTGAAATCCTCTTTATTTTCAAATGGTAGCCTTGAAACAATGAATCTAAATTTTAAACCACTCTTCAATATATCGTCGTAAAACTCACCAAATTTCCCGTCATTATCAAAGTCAAGATTTTCAATCGAATAAAAAATATCAGATTTAACAGTTTTTGGAGAAAACTTACCTCCCTCACTTATTGTTAAAGTACCTGCTTCTAAATCTTTCTCTCTTAAAGCGATAAGAAGATACCCAGAATTAAAATGAGAAAAAAGATATGCCCTTACTCTTATTGGGTCATTAGAACCAATGTCTTCAATTGGTATGTAAAAATATTTATACTGTGGATATAATTTTTCGATTGGTTTCAAGTCCGTAATGAACTCTCTTTTTGTTAAAATTATGAAATTTTCTTCTTTAAAATTATCGAAATTGCCCTTAAATAAAGTCGTTTTTGCAGATAAATTTGAGTTTAAAGTAGTACTAAAAAGTATAATGAAAACAACAAAAAGTTTTTTAAATTTGTGACTTATGCAAATTCTCCCCACTTTTTAAGATCTCTTAGCATTGAAGAATAACTTCTTGGATAACGCCAAGGAGTGTGCCACTCCTTTCTAATTGAAACTATATAGCGCTCTATTGAATCATTTAACTTATAAGGAAATATTTTTTCAATCGAGCCGCCTAACTCTTCGATAAAAATTTTGAATATATCAATTTTTTCAATATCTTTAGCTCCTTTGTATAAGAGTAAATGCCCGCCTAACTTGACAAAAGGAAGCCCAACCTCAAGATTTATTGGGATTTTACCAAATTCACGTTCGCACACCACATCGAAACTCTCTCTTAAGTTATCCCTTGCAAGTTCCTCTGCACGTGCATTATATACCTTTGCATCAGTAAATGTTAGACGTTCAAGAAGAATTTCAAGAAAAGTTGCCTTTTTCTTTTGCGACTCTATAAGAGAAAGTGCAATTTCCCTTTTAATTATCTTTACAGGGACCCCTGGGAATCCCGCTCCGCTTCCAACATCAAGAAGACTTAAAAAATTATCCACAACCTTTAAGACCATAAGAGAATCTACAAAATGCTTGTAAATAATACCATCTTCATCTCTTATTGCGGTAAGATTCATATGGGCATTCCAATCAAAAAGAAGATTCTTATATACTTCAAAATATGCCAAAGAAGATTCATCGAATGGAAGGGAGGCCGATAGCAAAGCCTCCCTCAGTTTATCAGTAAATTCGCTCATTTAAGCCTAAATTTAACCTCTCCTTTATCCATATAGGCAACAATTTCTCCCTTTTCTATATCCTCTCTAAGGATAAATTCTGCAAGCGGATTTTCAATGTATTTTTGAATTGCACGCCTTAAAGGACGCGCACCATAAACAGGATCATATCCTTTGTTTATAATGAACGTCTTCACATCCTCTTCAAATTCCACAAGAATTCCCTTTTCTTTGAGTTTCTCGTTTGTCTTTGAAAGCAGTAAATCAACAATTGCCCTAAGTTCTCTAATTGTAAGAGGATTAAAGACCACTATTTCATCAATCCTGTTGAGGAACTCTGGACGGAATATATGCCTCATCTCCTCATAAACTCTTTCAACAACTCTTTCGTACTGTTCTTTGTATTCTGCTGTGCCAGGAATTGCATTAATTTCAGAAATATACTTACTTCCAATGTTTGAAGTCATAATAATTATAGTATTTTTGAAATCAACAGTCCTTCCTTTTGAATCGGTAAGTCTTCCGTCATCAAGTACCTGAAGAAGTATATTAAATACATCGGGATGTGCCTTTTCTATCTCATCAAGAAGAATAACAGAATAAGGTTGCCTCCTTACTGCCTCGGTTAGTTGTCCTCCTTCTTCATAACCAACATAACCTGGAGGGGCACCAATAAGTCTTGATACAGAAAACTTCTCCATATACTCAGACATATCAATTCTAATAAGTGCTTTTTCGGTGTCAAAAAGTGCTTCAGCAAGAGCCTTTGCAAGTTCAGTCTTTCCAACACCAGTTGGTCCAAGGAAGATAAATGAACCAATAGGTCTATTTGGATCTGATAACCCTGCCCTTGCTCTCCTTATTGCATTTGATACTGCTTCAACTGCCTGATCTTGTCCTACGACACGCTTCTTTAAAGTCTCTTCAAGATTTAGGAGTTTTTCCTTTTCGGTCTTTAGCATTCTTGAAACAGGTATGCCCGTCCATTTAGATACAACTTGTGCAACCTCTTCTTCACCAACTTCTTCTTTAAGAAGTGGGTTATCTCCCTGTACTTGCTTTAACTCTTCATACTTTGCCTCAAGTTGCTTATTTAGTGTAGGTATATCTCCGTAGAGAATTTTTGCTGCCGTATCCAAGTCACCTTGACTCTGTGCAAGATTTGCCTTTGTCTTAAGATCCTCTATTTGGGCTTTTATTTTTCGTATCTCTTCAATTATTGATTTCTCTTTTTTCCACTTCAAGGTAAGCGAGTCAACAGATTCTTTAAGGTTTGCAATCTCTTTTTCAATTTCTTGAAGTCTTGCTTTTGATTCTTCATCTGTTTCTTTTTCAAGGGCTCTCTTTTCCATCTCGAGAAGTTTTAACTTTCTTGTTAGTTCATCAAGTTCAACAGGCATACTATCTATCTGCATTCTCAAAAGTGAGGCTGCTTCATCAATAAGATCAATTGCTTTATCTGGAAGGAATCTATCTGTTATATATCTATGAGAAAGTTTTGCTGCTGCAACAAGAGCAGAATCCTTAATTCTAACTCCGTGATGGACTTCGTATCGCTCTTTAAGTCCTCTTAAGATTGCGATGGTCTCTTCAACTGACGGTTCTTTCACAAGAACAGGTTGGAATCTTCTCTGCAAAGCTGCATCCTTTTCGATATACTTTCTGTATTCGTCAATTGTTGTTGCACCAATTGTTCGTATCTCACCTCTTGCAAGTGCTGGTTTTAACATATTTGAGGCATCCATACCTCCTTCACCTGTTGCACCAGCACCCACGATTGTATGGATTTCATCGATAAAAAGTATAATTTGTCCTTCGGATTTTTTAAGTTCATCCAGGACTGCCTTTAATCTATCTTCAAATTCGCCTCTAAATTTTGTTCCTGCAATGAGAGCACCCATATCAAGTTGGAAGATTGTTTTGTCTTTAAGAGTCTCTGGCACATCGCCCGAAACGATTCTCTGTGCAATACCTTCTACAATTGCAGTTTTTCCAACACCTGCTTCACCTATGAGAATTGGGTTGTTTTTAGTTCTTCTTGAAAGAATTTGAATTGTTCTTCTTATCTCCTCATCTCTCCCAATTACTGGGTCAAGTTTACCTTCCTTTGCAAGTTTAACAAGGTCTCTTCCATATTTTTCGAGTACCTTTACCTTTTCTTCTGGAGTTCTATCTTCCACTTTTTTACCTCCTCTAATGCTTTGAATTGCATTTAAAACATTCTGTCTATTTATACCATACTTTGCGTATACTTGGCCAATTTCATAATCAGTTAATGATGCCAAAAACAAGTGTTCAGTTGAGATAAATTCATCTTGAAGAGCCTTTGCTTCAGATTCTGCCCTCACAAAAAGTGAATTTAATCTATTTGTTATATAGAACTGAGATTCTTGTGTAACATGTGATTTTGGAAATCGTTCAATCCTTGAATATAACTCTTTTAAAATATCGTTTTTGGGGGCACCGATACTTTCAAGAATCATCGGAACAAATCCATCTTTTTGGTTAATAAGTGCAACAAGCACGTGTTCAACATCAACTGCTTCATTACCGTAATTTACTGCAATGTTTTTTGCCTCAAGTAATGCCTCCTGTACTTTTTCCGTAAACTTATTTTGATCCACTCAACATCACCTCCTTAATCACTATAAGATGGTATTTTATTTCCGAGATTTTTAAACTCACTATACTACACTTTAAATTATACTCTTTATCTTGAAACTTTACACCTTCGATAAAAACTTCAGAGTTATGAGAATTTTCAAGACAATTAGCAACTTGTTTCAGACCTTCTATTTCTTCCAATTTTTTTGCATAAATTTTTCTTAAGTCAATATTGAAAATATCTACAAATGCTTCATTTACACGAAGAACTTTGAATTCATCATCAACTATCATCTGTGGAAGAGGCGATTTATCAAATACAAGTCTAAACATAATATCCCTTGCCTTTAGATCGGAAATTACCTTAAGACGCTTTTCTTCAATCTCTTTAGAGTAGAACATAAAGTTATTTGTGCCCACGGCTTTTGCATTATACATTACTATGTCCCCTTTTCTTAAAAGCTCTTCCAGGGTTGTTCCATCATCTGGATAAACTGCAATACCAACATTAATCCCAACATCAATACTAAGCCCATCGATTTCAAAAGGTTTTGAAAATGCGTTAACAACCTTTATTGCAATGGAAACAATATCCTCAATCTGTTTAACTTCATCAAATACTATTACAAACTCATCTCCACCAAAACGAACAACAGAATCAGTCTTTCGAACACTTTTTACAAGTTTATCTGCAACAAATTTGATAACCCTATCTCCAATTTCATGCCCGTAGGTGTCGTTTATATCTTTAAACCTATTAATATCAATAAAGAAAAGAGCAACCTTAGAGCCCGATCTATCTGCCCTGGCTTTTTCAATATTAAACCTATCCTCAAGAAGATATCTATTTGGAAGAGAAGTTAGGATATCATGAGTTGCTTGGTAGTAAAGAGCCTGTTGAATCTTTTTTATATCTCTTATATCTTCATAAACACCTATTATGCCAATAGTATCGCCTAAAATTTTAAACGGTGCACCAGATACAAGAACAGGAATCCTCTTCCCATATTTATTGAGTCGCTCTCTTTCAACTCTTATATATCCGGTTTTTTTTGCAATTTTATCAAGATTAAATCCGTCTTGAATTTCATCCTTTGGAACAATAAGTTCGTTGAGATTTTTTCCGATAATTTCCCCTCTTTTAAATCCAAAGAGCCTTTCAAATTGAGGGTTTGCATCGAGGATTTTAGAATCATTATCAAGCAAAACTGTTGCAACGGGCAAATTGTAATTTGTTTCCCTAAATATCGTTATAATGTCCCGTTCTATTAGTCGAAAAATAATAGAAAATGGTTTATAAGAATATTCAGAAATTTCAAGAACATACTCTTTTTCTCCAAATTTTATTGGGAATGTTATTTGTCTTCCTAAAACAGCATATGCTTTTAAGGCACGCAATAAAAAATCATTTTGCAAGACGAGATCCTTTAGAGTTTCGCACCTTTTTAATGAAAGGGTTTTAAAAAAATTCTTTTCTTCTTTTAACACACCATTAAGAAAACCCCTCAAGGTCTTAACTTTTCGCTTAAATACAAACACCGCAAAAGAACTAATATCCACGCTGTTCTCCTTTGTAAAGTTTTTCTAATTTCATTATAAGAGATTTTGCATTTCAATAAAAATAAATATAATCATAAAATTTCTATGTAAGGAGGTTAAGCATGGTGGAATCAAAATTCATTTATTTTAAAGGAGAATTTGTAGAGTGGGACAAGGCTAAGATTCACATCCTTTCGCATGTTATACAATATGGCTCTGGGGTTTTTGAAGGTATTAGAGCATACGAGACAAAAATGGGCACTGCAATTTTCAGAGCGTACGACCACTATAAAAGACTAAAAGAATCAATGAAAATGTATCGAATGGAAACAAGCGAAAGCATTGAGGATTATATAAACATCACTAAAGAACTTCTCATTAAAAATGGATTAAAAAGTGCATATATAAGACCTGTTGTTTATAGGGGACTTGGTCCAATTTCACCAAATCCATTACATGCACCTATTGAAACAGCAATTGCAGCCTTCGAAATGCCAAATCTCTTTAACGAGAAGGTAGAAAAAGGAATAAAAGTATGCGTTTCTTCATATAGAAGATTTGCACCAGATACAATACCTGCAGTTGCTAAGGCAACGGGAAATTACCTCAATTCACAACTTGCAATGATGGAAGCAGAATTAAATGGTTTTGATGAAGCAATAATGCTTGACGTATATGGATATATTTCGGAGGGACCAGGTGAGAATATATTCCTTGTGAAAGATGGAGCACTTTATACACCATCTCTTACAAACTCAATTTTAAAAGGTATAACAAGAGATTCAATTATTAAAATTGCAGGACTTTTAAATATCCCTGTGTTTGAACAAAACCTCCCAAGAGAGATGCTCTATGCAGCAGATGAAATTTTCTTCTGTGGAACTGCTGCAGAAATAACACCAATAGTTTCTGTAGATAAAATTCCTGTCGGTAATGGGCAGGTTGGTAAGATAACAAAAATGCTCATAGAAAAATTTAGAGAAATAGTTTACGAGGGAAAAGATACATTTGGATGGCTTGAATTTGTAGAGGCTAAAGGTTGGTAAGATAGGTCTGAGAAGGATTATGCTTTAAGGTTTCCTAAAAAATTTTCTAAAAATGTATTGACTTAAATATTCCTTTTGTGGTATAATTCTTGCGTATTTTTAAAAAAATCTATGGGAGGTAGGAGATGCAAACTATTGCATTGTCAAGGTTTGAAAGGAAAATTTTAAGCCTGAGTGTGTTAGGTAAAGTTGTATTAATGCTAACTTTTGTGGTTTTAACATCTCTTTCTTCTCAATTAAAAATCTTCCTTCCATTTTCACCTGTTCCAATAACAATGCAAACATTTGCTGTAATTCTTTCGGGAATTGTGTTAAAGGAAGAAGGGGCAATTTCACAAATACTTTATCTTATATTCGGCCTTCTTGGGATTGGAATATTTGCAAAGGGAAGTGGAATAAGCTATGTTTACTCAGGAACTTTTGGGTACATCGTTGGGTTTATACTTGCTTCATACCTTGCAGGTTTCTTCACAAGAAAGTATTCTAATTCTAAAATGCTTTTTTGGGGACTTGCTCTTGCAGATCTTTCGATCTACGTGCCAGGGCTTTTGTGGCTTTATGTTATTTTATCAAGAAGTGGAAGCGTAAGCTTTTGGTACATCCTTTCTATTGGTTTCTTCCCATTTATGGTTGGCGACATCATCAAGATTCTTGCATCTTTCGGTTTTGCAAAGGCAATAAAAAGAATATAAGAAACCACTTTGAGAAGAAAATAAATTTTACTCAACACTCCCATAAATAATGATTTTTGCTTTGGAAGTAAATCAAGGGGTTTGTTTCTTTTATTTGTCACCCTGAGGAGTAAGCAACCTCTGAGCTCCAATTTAATGGAGAAGGTAAATTTACTCTCCAACTCCACCCATACGACGGAGATTCCTCGTGGCTACGCCACTTCGGAATGACAACCATTTTGAGGGGGCAACAACCCCCTCAATACTCCCCCAAATAATAACTTTGATTTGGGGGTAAGTTAGAAAGGGGGGGGCACCCCCTTTCTAATACTGGAGATTCCTCGTGGCTACGCCACTTCGGAATGACACGGAAAAATTGACTTCGGAATGACAATTATTTTGAGGGGGAAAAACACCGCCCCATCAATACTTTCCTAAAATAATAATTTTGCCCTTGAAGAAATTTAAGGGATGCTTATCCTCATCAAATAATTAGATGCTCCTTACATTAAAACCTTTAAAAAGGAGTAATTACTTATTTTTTAAATTTTTCTTATCTTCTATGAAACAGACAGGACAGAGTTTTCCAGGGCCTTTAAAAAGTGCGCCACACTTAGCACACTTTTTATAGCCAAGTTTCTCCATCCTTTTTTCGGCAATTTTATAAGCAACAAGAACATTCCTAAAAGACTCTTTTAAGTTTTTATTACCTCTAAAATGCAACACGAGAGAATCAATCCACTTGTAATCAGATTCATCTAACTCTACATTAATACTCTCAATATTTTCTTTTTCTGATGTTTCTCTTTTTTTAACCTTTAGCTTTCCGTCTTCAACTGCAATTAATCTAAAATTCAAAAACTGAATAGGCGTATCCTCTCCACTTTTTTCCTTTATCATTCTTATCAAATCATCCTTCATTATTTCAAGTTCCCTTTTGAAAAGTGGGGAAGTTACCCCAATAGTAAGAGTGCCATCCTGATATTTTAAAGGCTTTGTATACTTAGCAAGTTGCTCGCCTACAATTTCATCCCATTTGACGATGGGATAAAAGCCTTTAATTTTTTTAAGAAGCCCTCTCTTTTCAAGAAATTCATTAATTCCACTTTTAATTATTTTCATTCAGAACATCCTCAAGTATTATAACATTTGCACTATTGAGAATACTTTTTGAAACATCATTAGTACTAACGGAAGTTAGTATCACTTCATTATTCTTTATATAATTCAATATTTTTTCCCTTTTAACCTCATCAAGGTGAGAAAAAAAGTCATCAAGAAGAAGTATAGGTGTAGTACTTTTATACCTTTCAATTAATTCACTTTCAACAAGCTTTAAAATAAATCCAATACTGTAAGCCTCTCCCAATGATGCAAACTCTCTTAAATTAATCTGTCCATCAAAAATTTCAATCTCGTCAAGATGGATACCGTAAAGAGTTCTCTTTCTTCTTATCTCTTCTGTAATAGAATCTGGGTCAAGCAATTTTTCAAGTTTTGAAGGGCGATATACAATCGAAAGCTCAGATTTTTTATCAAAAATAATATAAAATATATCTCTAATTCTTTCATTGAAGTCATTTATTATTTTTTCACGTTTTTCCATAATCTTTATTCCGTAATCGTAGAGTTCGTGAGAAAGAAATAACAGTAAATCCATTGTAAATTTACCGTCTTTAAGATATTCATTTCTTCGTTCGAGAAACGAGTAGTATTTTAAAATATTCTTATAGTAATCCTCATCGGTGAATGTTAAAACATGGTTGATAAAATCTCTTCTTTTTGATGGACCATCTTTAACGAGCTCAACAAGTGCATAATCTGTAACAATTACAGGAAACTTCCCTATAATCAGAGAAAACGCCTTAACTTTTCTTTTATTGAGATGTACTACCTTCTTATCTTTGCTAAAAAGTATTGAAAGGGTATTCTGACTTTGATCTAACTTGCTTACATTATTAAAGACTCCCTCAACAAAAAAATAATCCTCACTTACATTTACACAATTTTGGACGGCACTTGTTACAAAACTTTTTCCTGTTGATAATAAGTATATTGCTTCAAGTATAGTTGTTTTTCCGCTTCCATTTTTTCCAATAACTATATTGAAGCCGTTACTAAAATTGAATTTTTTTTCTTTAAATCTTCTAAAGTTTTGTAAAAGTAATTTTTCGATTATCATTCAATTGGTTTCTGCGGCATTATCACATAAAGATAATCGTTAGATTCAACCCCTTTTACTAAAACAGGGTGAAGTGGTCCTTGAATTCCAAAGAATACTGTATCATCTTTTACATGCTCTATACCATCAATAATTTTTTCGGCATAGAATTGCAGCGATACCTCTGCATTTGTTTCACAAGGGATTATCTTTTTTCCTTGTCCTATATCCGATGAACTTGATTCAACAATAAGACTTCCATGTGTGAATGTAAAAATAATTCTTCCTGTACCCTTCTTTGCAAATACCTCAATTATATCAAGTGCATCCATAAGGACGTTCTTTGCAACTTTACCATAAAATTCAGGATCCTGTGGAATCACACTTTCATACTGGGGAAATTGTCCGTTAATTAAGAGGCTTGTAAGTGATAGATTTGGAAGTGAAAATTTAATATTGGATTCAGCAATTTCTATTTTAACAGTGGTTTCATTCTCATAGGAAAGATGAATAAAAATATCAAGCGCTTTCCATGGTACAATAAAACTTGTTTTTGGAAGTCCTGCCTCATTAATTCTATTTAAGGCAAGTGCAGTACTATCTGTCGCAACTAAATTTACATATTCATCTTTTATATCAAAGTAAACTCCTTTAAATTCACGCCTGCTTTCTTCTTTTTTAGCGGCAGCAAAAATAGTATTTTCAATAAGCTCTTTAAGTGTCCCAAAAGTAAGTGTAAAATTTATAATTCCCTCTACCTCAGGAATAACAGCAAAGGCTTCAGGATTAAAAGTATGAAGTGTAAATTCTCCACTATCTTCTTTTATTGTTGCCTTCTTCTCTTTTATATCAAGTTGAACATACTCTCCTTTAAATTTTGGTACAATATCCCGTAAAATATCGTATGGAAGAATTGTTTTTAATTCTTCTCCAAATTCTTCTACTTCCACATCAATAGAGTATTTCATTGCCTGTTCGAGATTCGTAGTTGTAAGAGTCAATTTATTATTTACCTCTAATAGAATATTTTCTAAAATAAGGTCAACTGATTTACCTGAAATTACTTTTCCAACATTACTTACTGCCTTTGTAAGCTCACTTGTCTTTGCCTTTATCCTCATAATTCACCTCTCTTTTATTATTAATTATTTAAAAAATATTGAAAAAATCATAATCATCTTAATAATGCATGTGGAATATGTGGAGAACCATAGACATAACATATGATTTGCAAGTTCTGTTTGTGTAAAAATCTGTTAATAGATTGTCTAAGTTTTCCACTTTTCCACAACCTCGCTTAGAATCCACAATATATCCACACTTATCCACAGAATTATCCACATTTTGCACAATTATCCACACCTATCCTTTTAACTTGTTTATAATTTCGTCCACGAGTGCACGCATTGTTTCAGTTTTATTTACTTCCTCTTTTATCTTTGCGTATGCGTGCATCACTGTTGTGTGATCTCTCCCACCAAAGGCATCTCCAATCTGGGGAAGAGAGAGGTCGGTAAATTCTCTTGTAAGATACATCGCAATTTGCCTTGGAAGAACAATGCTTTGTGTTCTTCTTTTGTCAGATAGGCTATCAACATCCACGTTAAAATATTCTGCAACAACTTTCTTTATTCTGTCAACGGTGATGGGTTCTGAAGTTTGTTTTATAATATCGGAGAGTGCATTCTTTGCAAACTCAACTGTGATATTTTCATTTAATAGCGATGCCTTTGCAACAAGCCTGATAAGAGCACCTTCGAGTTCTCTTATGTTTGAAAATATGTTATTTGCAATATAGGCTAATACTTCATCCGAAATTGTAATATTTTCTTTTTGAGCTTTCTTCCTTAAAATGGCAATCCTTGTTTCATAATCAGGTGGTTGAATGTCCGTTATAAGACCCCATTCAAAACGAGATCTAAGGCGTTCTTCAAGCGTTGCAAGTTCTTTCGGTGGCACATCGGAGGTAATCACAATTTGCTTACCTGCCTCGTGGAGGGCGTTAAAGGTGTGGAAAAATTCTTCCTGTGTTCGCTCTTTTCCCACAAGAAATTGGATATCGTCAATGAGCAGCACGTCTGTTGTTCTGTATTTCTTATGGAATCTATCAATAAGATCACTATTACTCTGTGCATTTTGTATTGCAAAGATAACTTCGTTTGTAAATTTTTCTGCAGTGGTGTAGATGATTTTAATATCCTTAAAGTTTCTTATAAGTTCATGCCCTATTGCATGAAGAAGGTGTGTTTTACCCAAACCAACTTTTCCATAAATGTAGAGAGGATTATACACCTTTCCCGGATTTGATGCAACGGCTTTTGCTGCGGCATAAGAGAGCCTATTTCCGCTGCCAACTACAAATTCTTCAAATGTGTAATCCTTATTAAGAGTAATGTTATTTACAATAATAACGGGCGGCGTTTTTGGTTTTTTCTCTTCAACGAGGATATTTAAGGAAATGTTCCTCCCGGTTACCTCTTTTAAGGTTGAGTTAACTAAGCTTGCATATTTTGTTTCAAGCATTTCTTTTACAAAAATGGAAGGTGCCTTTAAGGTAATTTCAGAATCGCTTTCTGAAACAAATTCCACAGGTCTTATAAATGTTTCAAAAGCAGGCACGCTTAAAATTTCTTTTAGTTGTTCTAAAACTTTTTCCCAGGTATTCATACAAAAGTATTATATGAAAGTTTTCCACAAATAAAAAAGGTTTTAAAGCATTGGTTTTATGAATATCCACATGAAAGTTTTTATCTGAAAACAGTTTTGTTTATAATTTAAAAGATGAATTTGAAAGGAGGCTTTTAGATGGACTTTTCAATCTTTATCGGAGGTCAAGCTGGCGAAGGCATCAAGCGTGGCTCAATGCTCATTGGTAAGGTATTCAATAGATATGGTTACCATGTATTTATTATGAACGATTATGGATCGATTATACGCGGAGGAACAGATTACTCGGAGATAAGAGTCTCAACGAAGGAAATCCACACATCCTTCAATAGATTTGACTATATGTTTGCCTTCCATATGGATGTATTTGAAAAATATAAGGATAAAGCAAAAGAAAATTGTTTTACTTTAACTCTAAATGATTTTCCATATGATGAAGTTATAAAAAAAGCAGATGCTGAACCTTTTATGAAGCCGTCGATTGTGTTAGGAGTTCTCACATTTATGTTGGGTATTCCACAGAACTTTGTTGAAGATGTAATCGAAGACGACCTTGGAAAAAATGCACCAAAGAACATCGAACTTTTTAGAATTGGTTTTGAATACGCAAGGGAGAAAAATTTCAACAATATTCATCTTATCAAAGGCGAGAAAACACCAAAGCCTCTTCTGTATGGAAATGATGCAATAGGGCTTGGGGCAGTACGCTCAGGAATGAAGGTGTATGCAGCATATCCTATCACTCCATCTTCAACTTTACTTGAATTTCTTGCAAAGAATGCGGATAGGTTAGGAATTATTGCACTTCAACTTGAAGATGAGATTGCTGCGATAAACCTTGCGTTGGGAAGTGCCTATGCAGGAGTCCCCTCAATGGTTGGAACATCTGGTGCAGGGCTTGACCTTATGGGGGAGACGATAAGTCTTGCAGGTGCGGTTGAATTACCTATTGTTATTCTTGATGTGCAAAGGGTTGGACCTTCAACAGGTGCGCCAACTTACACTGAGCAAAGCGATTTAAACCTTGCTTTAAATATTGGGCATGGGGAATTTCCGCGTATTGTACTTGCACCAGGAGATATTGAAGAGGCATTTGAGTTAACTGCAAAGGCATTTCAATTTGCTTTATGGTATCAGACACCTGTAATAGTACTTTCAGATAAGCACATTTCAGAAAGTGCAAGAACAACAGATATTCCTTTCTCAAACAATTATCCACTGATGATAAAAACCTACGATAAAGACTTCGATGGACCTTACCATAGATATAAAATTACAATAGATGGTATTTCTCCATTTGCACCCCCGGGAACACCTGATGTTATTGTGCATGTAAATTCAACAGAGCATACAGAAGAAGGTTATTCATCAAGTTTGCCTGAAACCTTGATCAAGATGAAAGAAAAGCGTCTCTTAAAAATGAAAACAATTGAGGAAGATTTCAAATTGATGAAATTTATAAATGTTTTTAATGAAGGGGATATTGCAGTTGTATCTTTTGGGTCTCCTAAGGGTGCAATCCTTGAGGCAATAGAAGGTTTTCCAATAAAGTTTATTCAGGTTGTTTCTTTAGAGCCATTTCCTAAAGAGGCAGTTTTAGAAGAGATTGCCCATGTCAAAAAAATCATATCTGTTGAGCAAAATTCATTCGGTCAGTTTGCAGACCTTTTCGAGAGAAAAATAGGAAGGAATATTGATAAAAGGGTTTTAAAATATGATGGAAGGCCATTTAGCCCTTGGGAATTAAGAAGCATATTTGAGGAGGTGTTGAAATGAACCTTGCAACGGATAGGAAAATTCAATGGTGTCCTGGTTGTGGAAATTTTGGAATATACAATGCCCTTAAAAGTGTTTTAGAAAAAGAGATAGAAGAAGGATCAATTAAAAAGGAAAATATTGTGCTTGTTTCAGGTATCGGTTGTTATGGATATATAACAAACTACTATCACTTGAATTCATTTCATACAATTCATGGGCGTGTACCTCCACTTTTAACAGGCATAAAGCTTGCAAATCCGTCACTAATTCCAATTGGGTTTGTTGGCGATGGCGATGCGTTTGCCGAAGGAATGTCACATACTATCCACATAGCAAGAAGAAATTCTAACGCTAAGCTTATTCTTCACAATAACTCAGTTTATGGTCTTACAACAGGGCAATTTACTCCAACTTCTCCAAAGGGATTTAAAAGTAGGTCAACTCCATATGGCAATCCTGAAAACCCAATAAATCCTATAACTCTTATGCTTGTATCACAGGCAACATTTGTTGCAAGAGGTTTTTCGGGAGATATAAAACACCTTCAATACATATTCGAAGAAATGATGAAACATAAGGGTTTCGCTTTTGTTGAGGTACTTCAGCCTTGTGTCACATTTAATAACACTTACCAATACTATAAAGAGCGAGTTTATAAGTTAGAAGATACAGATTATAAACCTAATGATTTTAATGTGGCACTTCAAAAATCACTTGAATGGGGTGAAAAGATTCCAACAGGCATATTCTTTAAAAATGAACTTCCAACTTATGAAGATTTAGTTTTGAAAGAAAAAAATCTTTTCTATGAGCGGAACATCCCAGACCTCAAGGATATTGTAAATGAATTTGTTTAGTTAGAAGTAGATTAATCAATTTTTGCAAGCTTTGTATGTAATAAATTTTGCATATAATAAAAATAGATGTAAAAAATTAAAAATTATATGGTATATTAGGAGGAATTATGAAAAATAAACTCTTAACTGCTTTAATTATTTTTGCATTAATATTTTTATCGGTTGGTTGTGCAAGAGTTTCAACTTCTCCCAACTTAACTTCGTCAACTTACACGGTATCTTACATGAATCTAAATTCAGAAGTGAATTTAACAGGTACAGTTTTCTATATTGATGAAGAAAATGTGTATCCCAAGGTATCAGGAATTGTAAAAAATGTTTTTGTAAGTGAAGGTTCACTTGTAAGAAGGGGCGAAAAGATTCTCGAAATTGATTCAACACAGGCAAATCTATCATATCAAAATGCAAATGCAAACTATCAAAATGCAAAAGTTTCTTATGAACTTACCTTAAAATCGAAGGCAGATCTTGAAAATAGCGTTAAACAAGCAGAAAATAACCTTAAAGTCGCACAGGCTTCCTATGATGTAGCAAAGGCAAATTATGATTCTGTAATGGGAAGTGATAAGGCAACAGACATGCAAAAGAAACAAGCAGAGCAACAGTTGATTCAAGCTGAGTCAACACTCAATAATGCAAAAATTCAAGTTGATAATGCAAAAAGACAACTTGATAATTTCAATCTTAAATTAGAACAAGTAAAAATACAGCTTGATCAAGCAAAGGCATCTTTAGATGTAGCAGCAAAGTCGCTTAATGATTATGTTATAAGAAGTCCAATTGATGGTATCGTCCTAACAATGAATGCATCAGTGAATGCGCCAGTTCAAGTGGGCATGCCTGTTGCTATTGTTGGTAATCCAAGGGGATTTCTTATCACTGCCTATGCAGATGAAATTGATATGCCGAAACTAAGAGTAGGAGAGAATGCAACAATTACCTTTGATGCAGTACCTCAAATAACTCTTAAAGGTCAAGTTTCGTTTGTTGGACTTAAAAAAATGAACATTCAAGGTGGCTCTGCATATGTTGTGAAGGTTCAAGTGGATGAATCAAATCCAAATATAAAATCTGGAATGTCAGCAAATATTCTTGTTATTACAAGTTCTAAGAAACATGTTCTTGCTGTGCCAATTTCATCAGTTGTAACTCTTGCAGACGGGCGTACATTTGTGGATAAAGTTGTAAATGGTAAGGTTCAAAGGGTTGAGGTGAAGACAGGGATTTCCTCAAATGCATATGTTGAAATTGTAAGCGGATTAAGTGAAGGAGATACAATTCTTCTTATACCAAATGCAAATAGCACAACTTCGAATTCACCTTTTGGAGGATAGGGCATGTCTTACTTAATTGAAGCAAGAAATCTTATGAAGGTTTACACATTAGGTGAAGTTGAGATTCCTGCGCTAAGAGGTGTGAGTCTAAATGTACAAGAGGGAGAACTCATTTCAATTATTGGACCATCTGGCTCTGGAAAATCCACGTTGATGCATATCTTAGGTTGTCTCGATACACCTACAAGTGGTGAGTATCTTCTTATGGGAGTTAATGTATCTAAACTCAATGATTATGAGTTATCTCGTATTAGAAACGAAAAAATAGGTTTTGTATTTCAGACTTTTAACCTTCTTCCACATCTTACCGTGCTTGAAAATGTGCTTTTGCCTGTGCAGTATAGTCCAAACGGAGATTTAAGAAGTGCAACAAAAAGGGCATATGAACTTCTTGAAAAATTCGGACTGAAAAATAGAGTAAGAAATCGTTCTACTCAACTTTCAGGTGGTGAGATGCAGAGAGTTGCAATTGCAAGGGCATTAATAAACAATCCAAAAATTCTTTTTGCAGATGAACCAACAGGAAACCTTGATTCGAAGACTGGGCTTGAGATTCTAAAGATTTTAAAGGAGCTTCATAAAGAAGGTATGACAGAGATCATAGTAACACATGACCTTAATATCACAAGATTTACTGAGAGGATAATTAAGATAAAAGACGGACTTATTGAAGGTGAAGAAATTAATAGGGCCGTTTATGAAGTCGAGGGGGATATATATGAAAATTCTTAGAATTCTCAGAATGGCGTTTAATTCTCTGAGGCTTAATAGATTAAGATCTATCCTCTCAACGCTTGGTATTATTGTGGGTGTTGCGTCTCTTATACTCATTACTTCTTTTGGATATGGTGCGCAAAGAGAAATCCTTTCAAGCATTAATAAGATTGGTTCTGATGCAATAATTATTACTCCAGGGAAGGTAAGTGATGTAAGAAGAGCATTTTCTTCGATTGGAAGTACTGTTACAAAACCTATAACCTATTATGATTTGAAGTTTCTTAAAGGCCAAATTCCGGGAGTTGTTGCAACTCCATCTCTTACAACGGCAAGAGCTACAGTTAAAGTCGGCGCAAATGAAATTACAGTTACGGTAAGTGGAGTTAATGAGGATTTTCTTGTAGCACTTGGGTATGATCTTGCCTTAGGAAGAGGATTTACTTCAACTGATGTTAATAGTTTTATGAACTATGCAATTCTTGGATCAAAAATTGCAAATGATCTATTTGGAACAGAACCGCCGGTTGGGAAAAGCATAACTCTTCTCAATACCAAATTCTATATAATTGGTGTCCTTGCGCCTCAGGGTAATACTATGTTTGGGAGCGTTGATAGAAATGTTTATATACCGATCACTAAACTCATTTCACTAACTAATACTAATTCATTGGGTGCAATTTATATGAAACCACCGAAAGGAATGTCAAAGGATGTGCTTATTGCATTAGTGACAACATTTCTTAAAAACAGACACGGTGTTGAAAATTTTACAATCTCGGATATGGAGCAATTTGCTAATCTTGCAAATACTGCAACTTCAATTTTGACAACTGCATTGACTCTTATTGGACTTATTGCTTTAATTGTGGGCGGTATTGGTATTATGAATATTATGCTTGCAACAGTTGCGGAGCGGACCCGCGAAATTGGGATAAGAAAGGCAGTTGGCGCAAATTCGATGGATATTTTGCTTCAGTTTTTATTTGAGTCAATTGTTATTACTGTTGTAGGTGGTATGATAGGTATTGTTATCGGAGTGCTTGGAGCACAACTTGCAAGTAGATTATCACCTACAGCTATAACGCCAAACTCAATAATTGTGGGTTTTACTGTTTCAGTCGCAGTGGGTGTATTCTTTGGAGTGTATCCTGCAGTAAAGGCTTCTAAACTTAATCCTGTTGAAGCACTGAGGTATGAATAAAAAATGTAGGGGAAGAGAATCTAACATTAACCCCCTCTAACTTCTCTAAAAGGAGAATCCTCGCTTACTCGAAGGGGTAAAAGTCTCCCCCTTCTAACTTCCCCAAAAAGAGGAGATTTCTCAGTCGCTTACGCTCCTTCGAAATGACAATTATTGGAAGAGGACACATTCTCCTTCCAACTTTCCCCTAAAAACAAAAAGAATAACTTTCCACTTTCATTTGTCATTCCGAAGCCGAAGGCGAGGAATCTCCTCAGTCTCGGGGGAGTATTGAGGGGGCGATTTGTTGCCCCCCTCAAAATGTTTGTCATTCCGAAGTGGCAAAGCCACGAGGAATCTCCTCTGTTTACATTGGAGGATTAAAGTCTCCCCCTTCTAACTTTCCCAAAAGGAGGAGATTTCTCAGTCGCTTACGCTCCTTCGAAATGACAATCGATGGAAGGAGGAAGTGCCCCTTTAACTTCCCCAAAGGAGGAGATTTCTCACTTCGTTCGTCGAAATGACAATCATTGGAAGAGTGACTTCGAAATGACAATCATGTAAAGAAGACACATAATACATCAGCCATTATGGAGAGAAGTATGCTTCCACTTTTAACTCACTCCATATAGTCAAAATAAGGAAGTAATTATCTTCTTTTCCTTTCTTTTGTTTAAATTGACAAAGTCAAAATTAAGCGTATAATAAAGAGTAAATTTTAATGGAGGTGAAAAAATGAAAGGTTGTCCTATCCCAAATGAAGGAAATGTTGACAGAATTATAAGGATAATTGTAGGACTTGTGCTTATTCTTATTTCAATATTTGCTTCACTTAATCCTACCCTCAGGGTTATTTTTATTATCATTGGTGTTATTGCGCTTGTTACCGGTCTTACTGGTTTTTGTCTTGTATATCAACTTCTTGGCATTTCAACAAGAAAGTAAAATTCTAACTTTTATAATTGGGAGGGTGTAAAAAGCCCTCCTTTTATTTTTTAAAAATGTAATTTTCATATAAAATGTGGTGGCATGATAGGAAAGGGGTGGAAAAATGCATCCATTGATTTCTAAAAAAAGTGGAGAAAGGTTATTTTTGCTTGGAAATGAGGCCGTTGTTAGAGGAGCAATTGAGGGTGGAGTTGCAGTTACAGCAACATATCCCGGTACACCTTCCTCTGAAATTGGCGATACCTTTTATGAAATTTACAAGGAATTAGGTATATACTTTGAATTTTCTGTAAACGAAAAAGTTGCGCTTGAAGTTGCAGCATCTGGCTCTGTATCGGGGTTGAGAAGTTTTGTTTGGTTTAAACATGTGGGGCTTAACGTTGCATCGGACTCGTTTATGTCACTTGCCTATACGGATATTAGGGGTGGGCTTGTTGTATTGTCAGCAGATGATCCTTCAATGTTTTCTTCGCAAAACGAACAAGATAATAGGCATTATGCAAGACTGGGGAATGTAGTGCTCATTGAACCGTCAACTCCACAGGAAATGAAAGACTTAATGCCTTATGCCTTTATGGTTTCAGAGAAGGTAAGGCTTCCGATTCTTTTTAGAACTACAACCCGTGTTGCCCACATGAGAGGTGTAGTTGAACTGGGCGATATATTTACAAATTTTCCTCAAGGCGAGTTTATAAGAGATCCAGCAAAACTAGTGCCTGTACCTTCCAATGCATACAGATCAAAGGGAGAAATCATAGAAAAACTCAAAAAGGCAGAATATATTGCAAACGAAAGCGTATTTAACAAACTGATTGAGGTTGACGGCAAAATTGATACAGGGCTTCTTATTATCGTATCTGGGGTTTCTTTCAATTACATAATGGATGCACTTGCCGAAAGAAACCTCAAAGCAATGGTTCTTAAACTTACGCTTACCTATCCTTTCCCTGAGAAACTTGTGATGGAGGCGATGAAAAATAAAGAGAAAATCCTTGTTGTTGAAGAAGTCGATCCTATAATGGAAAAAGAGATCTATTATATTCTTGGAAGATATGGACTAAATAAAAAAGTTTATGGAAAACTTGATGGAACATTACCAATTGCCTATGAATACAACCAGGATATAATCGAAAGCGCCTTGGAGCATATTTTAGGAGTAAACTTCGAACGGCCAAAACCATTAAAGACAGAGTTGCCACTTGCAGTACGTCCTCCTGTTTTTTGCCCAGGATGTCCACATAGAGGGATGTATGATGCAGTGAAAAGAGCAGTTAATGAATTAGGGATTGATGCAATTTATCCAAACGATATTGGGTGTTACACGCTTTCCATAAATGCACCATTTAATATGGCTGATTATCTTCTTTCGATGGGTTCAAGTGTAGGCACTGCATCGGGATTATCAAAATTTTCTGGTAAGAAAGTCATTGCTTTCATAGGCGATTCAACATTCTTCCATGCAGGGATTCCTGCGCTTATAAATGCGGTTCACAACAAAGACAATTTTACATTAGTTATTCTTGATAATAGGACTACCGCAATGACAGGCGCTCAGCCGAACCCAGGTCTTGACGAAGAGGGTAAAAGAAAAATTGATATTGAAAGTGTTGTTAAGGGAATTGGTGTTGATTATGTGAAAACGGTTGATCCTTATAATCTAAAAATGTCAACTGAAGCCGTAAAAGAGGCACTCAATACAGAAGGCGTGAGTGTAGTAATTTCAAAGAGGGAGTGTGCGCTTATTGTCCCAAAGAAAAAATATACCTTTGTTGTTGACCTTGAAAAGTGCACTGGTTGTATGAATTGCATAAATGAGATTGCGTGTCCTGCAATGTATGTAACGGAGGATCATAAGGTTCAGATTGATGAGTTTCTGTGTGATGGCTGTGCTGTGTGCGTGCAGACCTGCCCTGAAAAAGCCATAAAAGTGCGAAAGATTTAGGATTTATTTTCTTCCTCTTTCCTTGTTCTTCCCAATGGGTCTATGTGCACAGTAACATTGTATGCGCCTGTTGCCTTTTGAACGACTTCTTCTACTGAATTTGCAATATTGTGTGCTTCCTCAACGGTTAGGTCGTCTTTGACTTCTACATGTAGTGATATAATTTTGTTTGTGACATAATCATGCACGTAAATCTCGTGGATGTTTGTAACCCCCGGGACTGTAAAAGCGGCATCGTGTATCTTATTAATTAGATTAGGGTCTGGTGCAACTCCTATAAGAGAATTGCTTGAACTTATTAGAAGTTGAACTGCAACCCATACAATGAGTAAGGCAACACCCAACGCAAGAATACCATCTACCCTGTATATCCCAAACTTCGAGAATATGAGGCCAACTGCAACAAACAGTGTTGCAATTGCATCAGATCGGTGGTGCCATGCATCTGCGATAAGTGAACTTGAGTTTATTCTTCGTCCCAAGAATATTGAAAAGTGCGCCATCCACTCCTTAAATAAAGCAGATAGAATCAAAACTATGAGTATTATCAAATTAAATTCTACATGCTCTGGCTTTATAATCCTAAATATTGCAGATTTTCCTAAATCATATGCTACAATTCCAAGCAATAGCGCTATTAAAAAAGTAGCCAAAAGTTCGAATCTTCCATGTCCGAAAGGGTGCTCTTTGTCCGGAGGCTTTTCGCCGACCTTAAATCCTACAAGGACAATAACTGAAGTTAAGACATCTGAAAGTGAATGCCACGCATCGGCAATTAGCGAAAGGCTATTGAGGAATATTCCTGCAACAAATTTGAAAAAAGCAAGGGCAACATTTCCTATGATACTTACCCAGGCCTCAAGATAACCTATTTGTTTCCTTGTTTCTTTACCTTTTGTGAAAATTTTTAAAAGCCAAGCGTTAAAAAGGTCAAAAATTTTCATAACGATGATATTATATCAGCCTAACTGTAAAAGTCAAAACGATTTTATCGAATCTCTTTTACCATTCTAAAAAAGCTGAAAACTTCTCCAAGATCGAGTGTTTTTTCTTCTGTGATTTTGTATCCTAATTTTTTATAAAGATTTATTGCTGTTTCGTTTTCACGTTCAACATCAAGCGAGAGATATTTTAAATTCCTTTTTGATGCAGTTTGCTCTGCATAGAGCATAAGTTTTGTACCAAGACCACTTCCTCTAAATTCTGGGTATATGGCAACATTTGATATATAGTATTCATCCCTTAACACCTTTCCTATTTTTGTGTATGCCTTAATGAGGTTTTTAAGGATTATAAATGTGTTTCCTTTTGTAACATGTATAATGTTAAAGAATGTGCTAATTGATTCCTCTTTTGCTTCTCTATATTCATATCCAACAAGTAGTCCTCCAATTTTTCCGTTTACTTCGATGAATATTGTGTGTTTAAAACTATAGAGATTTTTCTCGTTTTGGTAAAGTGCTTTTAAAACATCTTTTGTGTGATCTTTAAATATAGAATCAAGGACTTTACCTGAAGCAAAATATACGAGATTGTAAAAATCCTGAAAATTAGACTTTTGTGCCTTTCTTATAAAAATTTCGAACATTTCCCCACCTATAAAAATTATAGTGGAAAATAAAAAAGAGAGAATTTTTTCATATTCCCTTCACATTGTTTTTTTATACTTGGGTAGTAGTAAAAATTAAAAAATTTACTTTAGGAGGTAAAAATGAAAAAGTTTAAATGGCTCTTAGTAGGAGTTTTAGCAGTAGCAGTTTTGTTTGGAAGTATCGCGTTGGTGGGTGCTGCAACAGGAAATGGTTCAGCAGGTAGAACTGGATTTAGAAATGGGTATGGTGTTGCAATTGGGCAAAAATTTGAAAATTTTGAAAGTGACATTGCAACTTACCTTGGAATTTCTGTTGAAACTCTTCAATCAGAGAGGATTTCTGGTAAATCCTTGGCAACCATTGCAGTAGAGCATGGAAGAACTGAAGAAAGTCTTATACAGTTTATCGTTTCTAAGAAGACAACCTATTTAAACGAATTGCTTTCACAGGGTAAAATTACACAAGCTCAGTATGACAATGCAGTAAAGACTCTAACTGAAAGGACAAAGACAATGGTTGAAAGGATTGAGACAGGCAGACCTTCCGAGAGAGGCACAAACGGAAATGCAGGTTTTGTTAAAGGGAACGGAGTAATGAGAGGTCAAGGAAACGGCACCTGCATTAATACCCAAACCAATCCATAAATTTTTGCTAAATAAAAAATATGAGGCAGGCTTTTGCCTGCCTTTATCAATTTTAATCCCTTATTAAGATATCTCAATTATATATGGGGGAATAGGAAAAAGAATTCCGCTTGTTTGTAGGTAGATTCTGTATGAGCCCTTGTTTGCCTCATCGTCAATTTGTATCGGTCCAAGAATTATTTGTGGATTTTCCTCGGGAAATTTTGAATTTTCAGTTTTTATAAGGGCAAAATGTCTTATTTTAAATGTTGTTACATCATCTCCTGAATAGAAGACTGTCTCAAAACTATAAGGATATTTAGGAGTGTTTGGTTCTGGGTACATAATGAAACTTACTTCACCTATATTTCCAAGTGCTTTAGGTGCATTTAAATCGAAAACCAATTCAACTTCTTCACCTCTTTTTACCTTGTTTGGTATAGCAATCTTTATGTTTTTAAATAGTTCTGGGTTTGTTTCAACATAGTTTGCAATAAGAGAGTCGGTTTCAAAAGACTTTGAGAGTTTATATCCGTCGTTTCTTTTAATTAGGTAAAAAATCATAAATGTATCTTTCTCTCTTTCAAGAACTCCAAGTTCAGCGCTTTTTTGAGTTGGCTTTAGGTGTATCTGTGTTACAATTTCGACTTCATCAGGACTATTCCCTAAGTTAACAGGTTCGCTGATGCTTTCTAAATTCACCACGACAAATTTGTCTTTAATCTTTGAATTTGTAAGTTGTTCTATTAAGCTTATTCCAGGCCAAACAATTGCAAGCTTTGAATCAACAAGAGTAAGAGTTTTTTCATAATTTGCATCGTTTATTAAATTTATGTAGGCTTTAACTACACTTTTTGCGTTGAATTTGTCGAATTTCTCCTCATTTGATACACTTTTTCCACAAGAGGCAAATAGTACTAAAGCTATTATTAATAGGATTAATATCTTTTTCATCTTCCACCTCCAACTACATTATATTGCAAAAAAACCTTTACAAAAAATTTTTCAAAAAGTCTTTTATATCATATAATAGGTTAGTTTCTATATTTGAGGTTTTTAGGTGAAAAATGGATGAACGAACTCACTCTGGATTGACTGCTGTAAAAATTGCAATGGCAGTTAATACCTTTCTTGCCATATTGAAAGTTCTTTTGGGCGTTATTGCAAATTCCATTGCACTTATTGGAGATGGACTTGATACAACAGTCGATGTTGTAAAGAACATTATTGTGTACAAAGGTACACAAATTGCTTCACGCCCGCCGGATTTTGATCATCCCTATGGACATGGTAGGGCAGAGACTATTTCATCAAGTATAATTGGCATTTCTGTTGTCCTCGCAGGTGCATTCGTCATGTATGAGGCAATTGCTCGCTTTGGTAAAACTGAGGCACTTGATATCCTTATGATGATCGGTGCTACGATTAGCATCGTAGGGAAAATATTTTTGTCTGCATATATGAACATTGTTGGAAAAAGAATTTCAAACCAGGCACTTATTGCAAATGCAAAAGATTATTTTGGCGATATTCTTTCATCCATCTCGGTTCTTCTTGGAGGAATTCTTATAAGATTTACAGGTAAAAGTTATTTTGATAGCATTGCATCGTTTTTCGTTGCGATAATAATCATTTATATGGGTTACGATATTTTGAAACCTGTCATTTCAGAGATAATGGAAGAAACTGACGAAAGTATTGCTGATGAAGTTCAGAAAATTATTTCCAGTTTTGATAGCGTTTGCAATCCACATCAAATTAGAGTAAGAAAATTTGGGTCTTACTATGTTATTGACCTTCACCTTGAATTTCCAAAAGATATGAGCGTAGGTGATGCACATTCAATTGCAACTGAAATAGAAGAAACTATCAAAAAGAACATAAAGAACATATCGGAAGTAATCATTCATATTGAGCCGTGTAGCAAACTTTAAAAATTTGAAACAATCTACAAGGCGATAGGGTTTGAAGAGCAATCTTCAAGCCTGCCTTCTTTGCAAAGAAGCCTAAATTGGGCTTCTTATTTTTTTTAAAAAAATTTTAAAGGAGGTGCTTTATGTTAGGTGGCTACATGGGTAAGATTTTAAGGGTTAACATCTCAACAAAGGAGGTTAAGGTAGAACCAATTAACGAAGAACTTGCAAGGAAATTCATCGGTGCAAGAGGCTATGCTGCAAAGATTATCTTTGATGAAGTCCCAAGAAATGCAGATCCACTTGGTCCGGAAAATAAATTGATTTTTGCAACAGGTCCTCTTACTCTTACTACAGCACCAACAGGTGGTCGTTACGATGTTGTAACCAAATCACCATTGAATAATGTAATTGCAGCATCAAACTCTGGGGGATTTTTTGGTCCTGAATTAAAGAAAGCTGGTTTTGATATGCTCATTGTTGAGGGAAAATCCGATAAACCTGTTTACCTTTGGATTAATGACGGAAAAGTTGAAATTAGAGATGCGTCTCACCTTTGGGGGAAGGATACCTATGAGACAACAGATATGCTCCTTGAAGAGGTTTCCGATAAAACTGCAAAGGTTGCATGCATTGGCCCTGCAGGGGAAAAACTTTCGATGCAAGCATGCGTAATTAACGACAAGGCAAGGGCTGCAGGAAGAACTGGTGTTGGTGCAGTTATGGGATCTAAGATGCTAAAGGCAGTTGTTGCAAAAGGAACTGGAAGAGCCCCTATTGCAGATAACGAGGCATTTAAAGAGGCATTGCGAGTTGCTATGGATAAAATTAAAACAAATGGTGTAACTTCGCAAGGGCTTCCAACATATGGAACAATGGTTTTAAACCATATTATTGATGAGCATGGATTGTATCCTACAAACAACTTCCAAAAAGGTACATTTGAATATGTTGATGAAGTTTCTGGAGAAAAACTCAAAGAAACATATCTTATAAGAAATAAGGCTTGTTTTGCATGTCCAATAGGTTGTGGTCGTGTTGTAAGGATTCCTGAAATCGAAGAAGAAGTGGAAGGTCCAGAATATGAAACAAGCTGGGCATTCAGTGCTGATTGTGGCGTAAGCGACCTTAAAGCAGTTATTACTGCAAACCATTTATGTAATAAACTTGGGCTTGATACAATTGCAACAGGTGCAACAATTGCAGCTCTTATGGAACTTTATGAGAAAGGGTATGTGCCAAAAGATCATATTGGCGAACTTCCAGAACCAAAGTTTGGAAATGCAGAAGCTATCGTTGAATATACAAAGGCAATTGGTTTAAGAAAAGGAATCGGAGATAAACTTGCAAAAGGTTCTCATGATTTTGCAACAGAGTATGGACATCCAGAACTTTCAATGAGTGTAAGGAAACAGGAACTCCCAGCATACGATCCAAGGGGTGCACAGGGGCATGCACTTGAATATGCAACGTCCAACCGTGGTGGATGCCATGTGAGAGGATATATGATTTCGCCCGAAATTTTAGGATTACCGGAGAAACTCGACCCATTTGCAACCGAAGGAAAGGCACAATGGGTTAAGATTTTCCAGGATCTTACGGCAGTAATTGATTCTGAAGGCTTATGCCTCTTTACATCATTTGCATTAGGATTACCTGAATATACAGCAATACTTAAGGCGGCAACAGGTTTTGACTATACAGAAGATGAGGTTATTAAAGCAGGTGAAAGGATATGGAATCTTGAAAGATTGTGGAATATAGATGTTGGTGTTGGACCTGAAGAAGATAAACTTCCTGAAAGATTCCTCAAAGAACCACTTCCTGAAGGTGCTGCGAAGGGACAGGTTGTTAAACTCCATATAACTCTTCCTGATTATTACAGAGTAAGAGGCTGGAGCGAAAAAGGAATTCCAACTGAAGAAAAGTTAAAAGAACTTGCTTTGAAATAGTCATTATAATCTTTATATGGGGGGTAAGCCCCCCAATTTTTTATATTAAGGAGAAATTATGGGACTACTTGAACTTAAATTTCAAGGATACACAGTTCAAATACCCGACGGAAGAGATATAAAGAAGGCTTATGTTGAAATAACTACTTTTTGTAATTTAAACTGTAAGATGTGTTTTAGAAGATTTTGGAAGGATAAAATTTTGGAAATGTCCCTATCAGATTATTTTAGAGTTCTTGATAACTTTAAGGATTTTCCACAACTTGAAACAGTATATCTTGGAGGAATTGGTGAACCTCTCGTGCATCCTGAAATTGTTGAAATTATTAAAGAGACCAAGAAAAGAGGTTATCACGTAGAGTTTGGTACAAACGGAACCCTTCTGAATAAATATGCAAAGGAACTTATAAATCTTGGTGTCGATAAAATTACAGTTTCAATTGATGCACCAGAAAAGGAAATATATATGGATATTCGAGGAACAGATTTTAATAGAGTTGAGGATAATGTTATGTACCTTCAATCCTTAAAAAAGGAACTTAAAAGGTCTAATCCAGAGATTTGGCTTGAAGTAGTTTTAATGAAAAGCAACATAAATATCGTAGAGAATCTTTTACCTCTTGCAGATAAATTAGGGATTACAACAATTCTTATGTCAAACCTTATGCCATTTTCAAAGGAACTTTCCAAAGAAATAATATATGATGGATCTTTTGATGATACTATTTTTATTGATAGGCTCAATACAAAAATAGGAAAATACAGAGTTAGGATTATTTTTCCAAGATTTAAATTGCTAACCGAAAGAAAGTGCCAGTTTATTGAAAACAACTCAACCGTTATAGGTGTTGATATGGGTGTTTATCCATGTTATAGACTTCTTCATTCATATACAGAATATATCTACGGAAGAGAAAAATTTGTTAACAAATATTCTTTTGGATCGCTCAATGAAAAGAGCCTTTTTGAAATATGGAATTCCGATGAATACAAGAGATTTAGGTTTAATGTGAAGAATGCGCTTTTCCCTTCATGTACTGATTGTCCGCTTGAAAATGTATGCGATTTCTGTCTTACAAGCGATTCGGATTGCTATAATAATACGCCATCTTGTGCAGACTGTCTTTGGTATAGAGGTATCGTTCAATGTCCATAAACTGACTTTAAGTGGTAAAATAATACTTAGAGGTGATTAACAATGGGTATTAGAGATTGCCTTAGGTTAAAAGATCCTGAAGAAGTTACAAATACAATAGTGAAATTCATAATGAAACAAGTTGAAAAACTCAATGCAAATGGTGTAATTTTCGGGCTTTCTGGAGGTATTGATTCTTCTCTTGTTGCATTTTTGCTTAGAAGGGCACTTCCAAACGACAAAATCCTTGCACTTTTTATGGGTGAGCGTGATACTCACCCACAGAGTTTAAAACATGCACGCATAGTTTCCGATGCCCTTCATATAGAACTAAAAGAAATAAATATAACTGGAATTCTTAAGGCTATAGGTGTTTATTCTCTTGAGCCACCTACTTTGTTTATTCCACGCAAATTTCAAGAACGTTACACTATAAATAAATATTTACAAAATCAGGATGAAAAAGAAACCACCTTTTTGAAATCCCTCAAAGGTGGAGCGGGAAATATTGAGATAATGAAAGGTAATGCGTATTTACACACAAAGCACCGAATAAGAGCAGTACTGTTGTACTTTTATGGAGAACAAATGAACTACATTGTTGCAGGATGTTGCAACAAAACAGAAAAACTCACAGGATATTTTGTGAAATATGGAGATTCGGCATCAGACTTTGACCCTATTGCAGACTTATACAAAACTCAGGTAAGAGAGTTGTCGGAATTTTTGGGCGTGCCAAAAGAAATTATTGAAAAACCACCTTCGCCTGACCTTGCACCTGGTTTAACCGATGAGTTTGCACTACAAATGCCATACGAAAAGATTGATATGATATTATATGCACTTGAGCACAATCTTGAAAGCGAACTCAAAAATGAAAATATAACTGAGAAAGAAATCGAATATATCAAGACTCTCAGGGAATTATCATCTCACATGAGGGAACTTCCACCATACCCAGAGATTGAAAATTAAGTAAGGTTAATTAAAAGCCAATAAATATAAGAGCATATGAGTAAGTTTTAACCAATATTTTTTTGAATTTTTTATTTTTTTTTAATTTGATTTGATATGTGATTCAGGTATTGACAAAAAAATTTTTTCTATATAGAATTTAATAGATGAATCATATATCAAAAATAAGGAGGAGGTTATGGAAGATTTGCCAAAGATTTTAGAGGGTGTTAAAGCATGGTTTGTTGAGACACCCAGGCTTAAACAGTTTGTTAGAGTTCCTGAGAGAAAAGGTTCTGATGTACCTGTTCTCTTTGTGCATGGTAATTTTACTTCTGGTACTTATTTTGAAGAAACAATTGTTTCTTTATCAGACAAATTCTATGGAATTGTACCTGATTTACGAGGTTACGGTCTTACTGAAGACAAAGTTATCGATGCAACTCTAGGGTTTAGAGATTGGTCAAATGATTTGAAAGAGCTATTAGATGCTCTAAATTTAAAAAATGTCCACCTTGTTGGTTGGTCTATGGGAAGTGGAATTGCAATGCAATTCACAATTGATTACCCGGAGATTGTGCGATCTCTTACACTTATTTCTCCTGTTTCGCCTTTTGGTTTTGGAGGGACAAAGGACTTAAAAGGAACTCCCTGCTATGAAGATTTTGCAGGTTCCGGTGGTGGCACGGTTAATCCAGATTTTGTTCAAAGGATAAAGGAACATGATACAAGTGATCTTGACCCCAACTCTCCAAGAAATGTTATAAATAATTTCTATTATAAGCCACCATTTAGGGCAAAAAGAGAAGAAGATTATTTGAGAGCATCTCTTCTTATTAAGATTGGCCCCGATAGATATCCTGGTGATTTTGTTCCATCTCCAAATTGGCCGAACGTTGCACCAGGCAAATTTGGCCCTGTCAATGCAATGTCTCCAAAATATGTAAATTTGAGTAGTATTACAAAAATTAAAAATAAAATCCCTATTTTGTGGGTTAGAGGTGAAGCAGATCTTATTGTTTCAGATAATTCTTTCTTTGACTTTGGATACCTTGGAAAGATGGGATTCATTCCTAATTATCCAGGCGAGGATGTTTACCCCCCACAACCAATGGTATCACAAATGAGATTTGTTCTTGAACAATACAAAGAAAATGGTGGCAAATACTTTGAAGAGGTTATGAAAGATTGTGCCCATTCACCTCACATTGAGAAGTTCGAAGAGTTTAATAGGTTGTTAACTAAGTTTATAGAAGAAAATAACTAGGAGGAATTATGGAAAGGTATGCAAAGATTCTTGCAACTGGGATGTATCTTCCTGAGAAAGTTATTACTAATGAGGAACTTTCTCAAAGGTATGGTTTTGATGTCAGTCAATATCTATCAGGGATTACCTTAAGACACATTGCGGCAGAAAATGAAAGCGCATCAGATCTTGCAGTGAAGGCTGCAGAAGATGCTCTCAAAAAAGCTAATATGAAGCCAGAAGAGATCGATCTTCTCATCATGACAACCGATGCACCAGATTACATAACACCACCCACTGCACCTGCTATTGCCTATAAATTGGGAGCTAAAAATGCAGGAGCTTTTGATGTTAATGCTGCATGCGCTGATGCTGTTATTGGTATGAGTATTGGAGCTCAGCATATTATGTTCGATAAAACCGTTAACAACGTCCTTGTCGTTGCACCCTATGCAATGTCAAAGTGGATTGATTGGGATAACAAGGTCTTGGCGCCTATGCTTGGAGACGGAGCATCTGCTCTCATTCTTACAAAATCTGATGAGCCAGGGTATATCGCATCAACGATTGTTGCAGATGGGCAATACTGGGATTCTTATGGCATATATGTTGGTACAAAATACCACATTACAAAGGAAATGGTTGAAAAGAAGGAACATCTTTTAAGATTTCATCCTAATTTTCACAAGTATCCACCTGATGTAAACTATGGAAACTGGCCTAATGTTATCAAAAAAACGCTTGCAAAAACTAATTACAAAGTAGAAGACCTTGATATGGTCATTTTTACACAAGTGAGGTTAATTGACATCCAAAAATCGATGGAGGCACTTGGACTTCCAATGGAGAAGACTCACACCATTATGCAAAAATATGGTTATACTGGCTCTGCTTGTGCATTTATGGCACTCGACGATGCAATAAGAGAAGGAAAGATAAAACATGGTGATCTTATTGCGTTTTGTACGTCTGGTGTAGGGTACGTAATGAGTTCTGCTTTGTTTAGGTGGGTTTAAGGAGGTTTTTATGGATAGATTGAAAGGGAAGGTAGTAATAATTACAGGTGGTGCCTCTGGTATTGGGAGAGAAACTGCCCAGATTTTTGCAAAAGAAGGTGGAAGGATTGCAATTTTTGACATGAATGAAGCGGGACTAAGAGAAGTAGAAGATGAAATCAGAGCTACAGGCGGTGAGTGTATTGGCTATAAAGTTGATGTGTCAGACTTTGAGAGCGTGAACTCTGCCGTTCAAAAGGTTTTAAATGATTTTCATACTATTGACGTTCTTGTTAATAACGCAGGAATTACAAGAGATAACTTCCTTGTTAAGATGGATATAGAGGACTGGAATAGAGTTATTGCAATTAATCTAACGGGCACTTTTAATTGCGGGAAGGCGGTACTTCCCATTATGATGGAGAAGATGAGTGGCGTTGTCGTTAATGTTTCTTCCGTTGTCGGTGTTTACGGAAATATTGGTCAAAGCAATTATGCAGCAAGTAAGGCTGGCGTAATAGGTCTTACAAAGACATGGGCAAAAGAGTTTGGAAAAAAGGGAATTCGTGTGAATGCTGTTGCGCCTGGTTTCATTAAAACTCCAATGACTGAAAAAGTTCCTGATAAGGTTATCGAATATATGGTTTCAAAGACACCAATGGGACGTATGGGTGAAGCAAGAGAGGTTGCAAATGCAATTTTATTCCTTGCTTCAGATGAAGCATCATTTATCACAGGGCATATCCTCCATGTCGATGGGGGACTTGTAATATAAAAATTCAAGAGGAGGAAAGCATGAAAAAGGTATTAGTAATTTTGTTAGTCTTAGCGATGGTTTTTGGAGGAGTTGTTTTTCCAAAACCGGTTCAAGCGCAAAAGGAATTTTTCCTTACGCTTGTTGTGGGTATAAACCTCTATCAACTTAATGGTGTTAGTAAAACTGCAGATGTCCCTCCTGTAATTGTAAACGGAAGAACGTTTGTACCAGTGAGGCTTGTTTCCGAATCATTTGGGGCTGATGTTTCCTGGGACAATGCAACAAGAACTGTAACAATCAGAAGTGATAATACGACTATCACTTTGAAGGTCGGAAGCAAAACTGCAACAGTAAACGGGAAGCCATATACACTTGATGCAGCACCCTACATTTTGGGCGGAAGAACGATGGTTCCTATAAGATTCATTTCAGAGGCATTGGGACTCTACGTATATTATGAGCCACAGAAGAGGGTTATTTATATAAGTGCAAAGCCATCCTATACGGTTCCTGGTGTCACCGATACAGAGATAAAGATTGGAACATTTTCTGCTCTTTCTGGGCCTCTTGCAGTAGTTGGTGTTCCGTTCTATCATGGATTCCAATCTTATATTAATTGGATAAACGATCAGGGTGGAATTTATGGAAGAAAGATTACAGTGCTTGTGGCAGACGATCAATTTAACCCAGCACTTACGGTAACAGCAGTTAAGAAATTTGTTGAAGAGGATAAAGTTTTTGCAGTAGTTGCAGGGCTTGGTACCCCAGGTTGTCTTGCAGTGATGGATTATCTTAATAATAATGGAGTTCCATTTGTTTACCAGGGATCTGGGTCATCTAAACTTTCAATACCTCCCAAAAAGTATGTCTTTGCAGTTCAACCAAACTACTATAACGAAGGACAGATTTTTGTAAAATATGCAAAAACTCTTGGACTTAATAATTATGCACTTCTCTACCAAGATGATGATGCAGGTAATGAAGGTGCACAAGGTGTTGCACAAGGAATTGCAAAATTTGGGGGAAATCTTGTTTATAAATCATCTTTCCCCGGAACTGAGACAGATTTTACCCCATACCTATTGAAAGTTAAAAATTCTAATGCTGATGTACTTTTCGTATATGCGCCAGCAAACACAAGTATTGGTGCAAATATTGTTAAAACCGCAAAGTCTCTTGGATTAACTCAAAAGATATTCCTTCCTTATTCCTATTCAGGCATTGTGGCAACAGCTGGCTCTGCTTCTGAGGGTGTTTATGTAACAGGATGGGTAGACTTCTCAAATCCTGAGGATCCAGGCGTTAAGAAGTTCTTTGAAATCTGGAAAAAATATTATCCAAATGATAACTCACTTCTTTACTCTTATGCGGTTGCAGGCTTTGTTGCAGGAGAAGTATTCGTCGAGGCATTGAAAAGGGCAGGCAAGTATCCGACAAGAGATGCAATTGTTTGGGCGCTTGAAACATTCTATGGATGGAGTGGTTTGCTTGCAAAGGACATAAGTTATGGACCAAACGAAAGAGCAGGTAAATACTCGATGTTCTTCATGCAGGTAAAAAACGGGCAACTTGTAAAAGTCTCTGATTGGATTTCTGTTTTGAAATAATTTAAAAATACGAGGGAAGGGGGAACCCTTCCCTTTTAAATCAAATAAAGGAGTAGATATGCTTGAGATAAAAAACTTAACGGTAAAATTCGGCAACCTTGTTGCAGTTAACGATTTTAGCATGGTGGTTTCTGAGGGAACAATTCACTCTTTGATAGGACCAAATGGTGCAGGAAAAACAACTGTTTTTAACGCAGTGTTCAATCTTGTTCCCTATGGTGGTAGTATTAGTTTTTTAGGAACGGATCTTAGGAAAGTTCCAACTCATGATAGACTTTCTTTTGGTCTTATGAGGACTTACCAAAACCTTAGTATTTTTTATTCAATGACTGTTGAGGAAAATATAAAAATGGGGCTTCAACCAAAATTAAAAACCAACTTATTGAAGGATTTTATCGGGTTTGACGTATTTAATACCAAGGAAACTAAAGAAAAGGTAGATTTCGTTTTAGATCTTTTACAGATAAGGCATTTAGCAAAGGCATTTCCTATGTACCTTCCATACGGCACTCAAAAACTTGTAGAACTTGGAAGAGCAATCGTCTCAATGCCTAAACTCGTTCTGCTTGATGAACCTGCTGCAGGGCTTAATGATGAAGAAAAAGAAGAGATGAAAAAAATTCTTCTGCACCTTAAGGAAATTGGCATTACATTAGTTGTTGTGGAGCATGATATGGGAATAGTCATGGATCTTTCTGATGTTGTTACAGTGATGAATTATGGATTGAAGATAGCAGAAGGTAATCCCCAAAGCGTTTTGCAAAACCCCGAAGTAATTGAAGCATATCTGGGGGTGGAAGATGCTTAGGATAATTGATCTTGTTTCTGGATATGGACCAATTGATGTCCTCCATGATATAAATATTGACTTTAAAGACGCAAAGATTGTATCGGTACTTGGTGCAAATGGTGCAGGTAAGTCAACTCTTCTTAAAACAATTTCCCATATCGTAAAGCCAAAAAGAGGTTCCATAATTTTTGATGGTGTTGATATAACTCACTTTGAGCCATCGCAAATTGCAAAGATAGGTATTGCTCATGTTCCAGAAGGACGTCACATATTTCCAAATCTCTCTGTGAAGGAAAATCTTTTAGTGGGCGGGTATTTTAGAAACAAATTTGAAAATGAAGAGACGTTGAATTTTGTTTTTGAACTCTTCCCTGTGCTGAAGGAAAGAATAAACCAGGAGGCAGGTACTCTATCTGGTGGCGAGGCACAGATGCTTGCAATTGGGAGAGGGCTTATGGCAAAACCAAAACTCCTTCTTTTAGATGAACCTTCCTTGGGTCTTGCTCCAAAAATTATTTCGGAAATATTCCATGTGATAAGAAAGCTTGCAGACGGAACAGACTTAAAGGTTCTTCTTGTCGAGCAAAATGCAAGAAAGGCTCTTGACATTTCAGATTATGCATATATCCTTGTTCTTGGACGCATTGCACTTCACGGACCTCCCTTAGATCTAAAGGAAAATGACGAAGTAAAAAAATTGTACCTCGGAGGAAAATATGTTTAGTCTCATTTTTAGAGGAATTGCAACTGGCTCTATCTATAGTCTTACTGCGGTAGGCATCGTCTTGATTCTCTCTACAACAAATGTTATGAATTTTGCACAGGGCGATGTAGGAATGTTTCTGACTTATATTGCTTTTCTTTTTATTGCACGTCAAGTCCCACCATACCTTACACTTCCAGTAGTTGTTGTTGCAGGAATACTTCTTGGTGTTCTGCTTGATAGAGGTCTTATGACTAAGGCAAGAAAGAGTTCACACCTTGGTATGGTTATGATAACTCTTGCACTTACAATGATTCTCGAGGGGGTTGTTGCAACTTTCTTTGGTAATATCCCATTATATTTTCCACCGATTATCCAAGGAGATCCAATTGTTATAGGGAACGTTATAATGGATAGGCAAAATATATTAACAATTTTTATTGCTCTTATCATATTTGCTATGCTTTTTCTAATCCTCTATAGAACTAAAATTGGCATTGCAGCACGAAGTATTGCAGATGATGAGTATGGAGCAACTGTTTTAGGGGTACCCATTAATAGAATTACAACTTTTATCTGGGCACTATCATTTGGCATTGCAGGAATTGCAGGGCTTATGACGGCACCAAGATTATCTTTAGAACCTACATTTATGATAGTTGTGCAACTCAAGGCTTTTATTGCTGCAGTCCTTGGAGGCATGGGCTCAGTTACGGGCGCAATCTTTGGTGGTCTTATTCTTGGTGTACTTGAAAACTTCATTGCTTATTATATACCCTCTATAAAGGAAAGTTTTTCTCTAATTCTTGTTGTTGTAATTCTGCTATTTCTACCTCACGGTATTTTTGGAAGACGTGAAGCAAGGAGGGCATGATGAAGAAGAATCTCATATACATAATTTTAGGTGTAGTTGTTCTTGTGATTCCTATATTACTTAAAAATAGGCCGTCTCTTGTAGGATACCTAAACCTTGTAATGATATATTCAATTGCTGTTATTGGACTTAATCTCCTTTTGGGAATTGCAGGACAAATATCTTTGGGACATGCAGCATTTATGGCTATTGGTGGTTATACATCTGCGATTCTTGTTATGAATCTTAATCTACCATCTTTATTGGGGATTCTCTTAGGTGTTATTTTTGCAGCATTTTTTGGTTTTTTGATAGGCTTTCCTTCCTTGAGGTTAAAGGGGTTTTATCTTGCAATTGCAACTATGGCACTAAGTACTGCAATAACGGATATAATTAAAAGACTACAAATAACAGGGAGTGATCATGGCCTTATGAATATACCCCCTATAAGTATTTTCAATTTCTCATTTTCAAGCGAGATTTCAAAATACTATTTATTCCTTGTATTTCTTGTGATCACTATCATCCTCATTAGGAATTTCTTAAGAGGCAAGAGTGGCATGGCGCTTAGAGCAATGAGGGATTCTGAATATGGAGCACTTGCCTGTGGAATAAATATATCTTATTATAAAATCCTTGCCTTTGTCATTTCATCTGCTCTTGCGGGACTTGCAGGTGCGCTTTATGCCCACTCTATATCATATCTGCACCCAATGAATTTTGGATTAGGACTATCAATTGATTTTCTTGCAATTACAATTATCGGTGGTCTTGGAACACTCTTTGGACCAATCCTTGGGTCATTTTTGTGGATAATTCTTCCAAGATTTTTTGGCACTCATCTTGAATCTATGGCAACAGTGGTTTTCGGTATAATCCTCATAATCATTGTACTTTTTCTGCCAAGGGGACTTTATGAGATTATTGAAAAGTTTGATAGAATACTCAAAAGACCAGTAGGAGCAAAATAAGTGAGAAAAACTTCCGATAGGAAAGAAGAAATAATTAAAGAAGCAATAAACGTCTTCAAAGAAAAACGTTTTGATAATTGTTCAATAAGTGAGATTGCTCGTCGTTTGGGCGTACGTACTTCTCTTATTTATTATTATTTCAAAAACAAAGATGAAATTTTTAGAGAAATTGTCGGATATTTTAGAGATGAACTTTGCAAAAAGATAGAAGTGGCATCCACAGTTGATGGAACTCCATTTGATAAAATTTCTTCCATCCTTTTAGCATACAAGGATTATACAAAGACTGAGCGAACACTTTATGATATTTTTAGGGAAGTTGAATTTGTGGATAGAGATCTCGCCTTTGATTTCTATGAAAGACTTACTGGAAGAATTAAAGATGCTTTAAAACAAAGTCTTATTGAGGGACTCGACTCTGAAGCAATATCTTATGCAATCCTTGGGAGTATATATTTTGTTGTTATAAAGAATCTTATCTGGGAGAACAAGCCTGATATTGAAAAGGAGTTTGAGGTAGTTAAACTCGTGCTTAAAAATGGCATTGATAAAATTGGTAACTTTGCTCCTTACATTATTCCTAAAAAGGAACTTTCTCTTGAAGAAACCCAGTCATTTGAATCAAGAGGCGAAAAAACACGGTATAGCCTCATTAAGGCTGCTGAAAAACTCTTTGGAGATCGTGGCTACAACGAAACGCAGATTTCAGATATTGCATATCATGCGCATGTTGGACTGGGTACTTTCTATCTTTACTTTAATAGTAAAAAAGATGCCCTAAAAGAGGTAGTACAGTTTGTAAACAAAATGTTAAGGAAAAATTCCTGGTACTATTGCAAGGATTTTACAGATAGGCGTGAGATAGAAAATGCAGGGATTCAGGCATTTTTTTATCAATTTAAGACAATGGGAAATGATTATAGAATTGTGCGTGAGTCAGAGTTCATTGATAAAGATATTGGCGTTTGGTACTACACAAGAATTGCATCATCTTATGCAAAGGGTCTTCTTGAAGGGATGAGTAGGGGAGAGATAATTGAAACCGATCCCGAAACTCTTGCATATATTCTTATGGGTATCTCTCATACGGTTGGTATAAGATGGTTTGTCCTTAATAAAAAGAAAGGACTATCCGATAAATCAATTCTCTCAGTACTTGAATTTATAATGCACGGATTAAAAGGAATCTTAAAGGAGGATTAAATGGACGTAAAAGAAGAATACAAGAGAAAACTCCTCGATATTGAAGGAGTTTTAAATAGGATTAAATCTTTTGATAATGTAGTCGTTGCGCTTGGTGCATCACAACCAGTCTCGTTTCTTTCAAATTTGCACCTTATAAAAGATAGGGTGCAGGGAGTTAATATTATTTCGTGCTTGCTTCTTAAGGAATATGAATTTTACAAATATATTGACAGAGAAAACGCGCCATTTACGCTTGAGAGTTGGTATCTTGGAAATTTTGAGCGTGCTCTTTACAAGCAGGGTAAAGCAACATACATTCCAAATAACCTTCATGCAGCATCGACTGATAAGATCCAATCAAAACATGTAAATGTTTTTGTAGGCACTGCAACACCAATGGATAGAAACGGATATTTTTCGCTTTCACTTGGTCTTGTTTATGAGAAAGATATGGTCGAGAATGCCGATATTGTTATCCTTGAAGTAAATGAAAACACGCCAAAGACATTTGGAGATACGCATGTGCATATAAGCGAAGTGGACTATGTTTTTGAAAGTAAGGAGCCCATTATTGAAGTACCTTCAGTAGAAGCAACCGAAGTTGAAAAAAGGATTGGTGAGTTTATTTCTGAACTTATTGAAGATGGCTCAACAATCCAACTTGGAATAGGAGGGATTCCTAATGCAATTTCAAAATTCCTTGAAGGCAAAAAAGATCTTGGCATTCACACTGAGATGATGACAGAGGGAATGGTTGATTTAATTGAGAAAGGAATTGTAACAAATACAAAGAAAAACCTTTTCAAAGGTAAAACTGTTGCAGCGTTTGTCATGGGAACTAAAAAGCTTTACGACTATGTAGACGAGAACATTTCAGTTGAAATACACAGAGGGAAATTTGTAAACGACCCGTATGTAGTCTCTCAAAATGAAAAAATGGTAAGCATAAATACGAGTTTGGCAGTTGACCTTACAGGACAGGTTTGTTCGGAGTCCTTTGGATTCGAGCAATATACAGGAACTGGCGGACAACTTGATATGCATAGAGGCGCAGTAATGTCTAAAGGTGGGAAAGGTATCATTGCTATGCGCTCATCAGTAAAGAATGATACTATCTCAACAATTGTCCCGATGCTTCCCTTGGAAAGTTTTATTACAATCCCCCGGCAAGATGTCGATTACATTGTGACCGAATATGGTATTGCTCATCTTCGAGGTAAAAACCTTAGAGAACGTGCACTAGAATTGATAAACATTGCTCATCCAAATTTTAGAGATTACCTTTCAAGCGAAGCAAAAAAGATGAATCTAATTTAAGGAGGAAGAACTAATGAAAGATGTCTATATCAGTTTACCTTTAAGAAGTCCTACAGGAAAATTTGGCGGAAGTTTAAAGGATATTCCTGCAACAAAAATTGCAGGTGCAATTGTGAAAAAGATTCTTGAGGAGACAAAAATCCCGAACGATGTGTTTGATGATGTAATTTTCGGGAATGTGCTTCTTACTGGAGAAAAGATGAACCCGGCAAGGCAGGCTGCAATATTTGGGGGTGTAAGCGAAACCGTGCCTGCAATGACAATAAACAGGGTTTGTGGCTCTGGTCTACAGGCAATTGTATCGGCTACAATGGAAATTCAATCGGGGTATGCATCATCTATTATTGCAGGAGGAATGGAGAATATGGATCAGGCGCCATATATCCTTCCTAATGCAAGATACGGGTTTAGACTTGGTGACACAAAACTTTATGATGAAATTCTTTTGGACGGTCTCAATGACGCATTTACAAATAAACACTCAGGACTTATCACAGATGAGTATCTCGTTCCCAAGTATGGGATTACACGCGCACAGCAGGATGAATTTGCCTACGAAAGTCATATGAAAGCAGCAAAGGCGATTAACGACGGTAAGTTCAAAAGTCAGATTGTCCCAATAACTTTGCCAAATGGAAATGTATTTGACACAGATGAAACTGTGCGTCCCGACACAACAATCGAAAAACTTTCAACACTTAAACCTGCTTTCAAAGAGGGTGGCACAATTACTGCAGGAAATGCTCCATCTCTAAATAGTGGAGCAGCATCAATGATTATTTCAGATGAAGATGCTGTTAAAAAATATAATCTCCCTGTGTTTGGGCGTGTTGTGTCTTATGCGATTTCAGCAGTTGATCCAAATTTCTTCGGCATTGCACCTGTTTTTGCAATTAGAAAGGCGTTAGGTTTAGCAGGCCTTGAGATTAATGATATCGACCTTTTTGAAATTAATGAGGCCTTTGCTGCAATTGCTCTTGCAATTCAAAAGGAGCTTAATATTCCCAGAGAGAAACTTAATGTTAATGGCGGTGCAATTGCTTTGGGACACCCGATTGGCGCAACAGGTGCAATCCTCACAACGAAAATTCTTCACGAGTTAAAATTACGCAATGCAAAGTACGGACTTGTGTCACTTTGTATTGGCGGTGGGCAGGGTATAGCGGTAATCTTTGAAAGGGTATAGAAGGGTAAGAACAAAACTATTTTCTTCATACTTTTGTTGAAGGAAAGCATAGCCTTCCTTTAACTTTATTGCTAAAAGTATCCTTGCCTTTAAGTGAAAGTTTTGAGTGATGAATGCTTTACATTATTATTTTAACAATTTAACAAGCTCATTTACTTCCTGGGGGAGAGTAAAATTTCCATCTGACCCAGGTTCAAATTCAATTGTTTTCACAACAGCATCAAGATTAAGTGCTCCGTAAATGTGTGGATAATAGTCATATCCACCACTTTCAAAACGAATGTGAGCCTTAACTTTTGAGGAATCAATACAGAGCAAAACTAAACCTTTTTCATTCTTAAAATTAGAATTAGCTATTTTGATTATCTGTTCAGGAGTAGAACAGTGAATAAAACCTTCAAGAGACAAACTTACCGGGCTATATTCGCCCTTTGTCAAGGCATTCTCCCAATCTTCATGTTTTGCAATATGCAAAATCAACATAGCTATCACCTCTTAGCTCATTTTACCAAAATGTTAATGTGTGTTCAATTTTTTAAGCGATCTTATGTTTATTATATAATTAAATAATGTAATTGAACTTAACTTTGAGTTCACCTAACTTACGGTATGTATTGCAATACCTAAAATGATAATCATTTTGATGAGAGCATCTCCATTAAAACTCACCCAATTCAAATAGAGGATAGTCATTTACTTGCCACTCGAAATGTAGTGAGTAGCCTTTTCTTTTAATCTGAAGAAGGAAATTGTCTACCCAATGATTTACCAAAACTGAGGAGATATCTCCTCTGTTTATATTGGAGGGGGTAAAAGTCCCCCATCAACCATTAGAAAGGGGTACCCCCTTTCTAACTTACCCCCCAAGGCAAAATTATTATTAGGGGGAGTGTTGAGGGGGCGGTTTTCAATTTAGAGGGGGATTTGAAATTCTCCCCCTCTAACTCCCCCTAAAAGGAGGAGATTTCTATTACTCGAAGGGGTAAAAGTCCCCCTTCGGACTACCCCAAAAGGAGGAGATTTCTCCTCACTACGTTCGTCGAAATGACAATCGATGGAAGGGGGGTGTGCCCCCTTCTAACTTTCCCCCTAAAAACAAAAAGAATAACTTTTCACTTTCATTTGTCATTCAGAAGCCAATTTTTCCTTGTCATTCCGAAAGCAATTTCTGTCATTCTGAAGCCGATTTTTATTTGTCGTTCCGAAGCCGAAGGCGAGGAATCTCCTCAGTTTTGGGGGAGTATTGAGGGGGGTTGTTGCCCCCTCAAAATGGTTGTCATTCCGAAGTGGCGTAGCCATGAGAGCTTTTAGAATTTTCAAGTTTTTGTTAATATCTTAAAACTCCTTGACTAATCTTTACTTTAAAGTAATATTCCTTCTTCTTTTAATTTTTGCTCAATTCTATCAAGGATTTCCTCTGATTCTCCACCGATGTGGTGAAGGTGAATACCATGGGAGAGTGTTAAAAGAGGTTCAGCGTGAGAAGTTTCCATAGCGGTAATAAATGCTTTTACATCATCAAGTGTCTTTAAATTGAGGTATCCTTTTATCTCTCCGTATACGGGATGCTCAACAATAACATCTAACACCTCTCCCCCGTTTGAAACAATAATTTCCAGTTCTTTTCTTATATCGCTTTTCTCATGCTTGACTGCAACAAGTCTTACAAACTTTGGTGTTTTGCTATTTAATATGTATCCCCTTGCAGTTGAGATAATGTTATAGCCTCTGCTTTTAAGGACCGCAATGTCCTGTACGATTATTTGTCGTGTTACTCCAAGTTTGTTTGCAAGGACAGTGCCACTTATAGGCACGTTATCTTCAAGTAATTTTAAAATCTCTTTAATACGTCCTTCTTTTTCTTTCATCCTATACTTTCACCTTTAGTTTCTTTTCCTATTATAAGGACAAGAATACCACCTATTACAAGTATAACTCCAAGCGTTGAGATTGCAAAAGCTAAATTTTTAAATTGAGAAGATATGAATATTGGTGCAAGGATTCCAGCGACTCTTGCGAGTGCTCCAGCAGAGCCATTTGCAGTTGCTCTAAATTCTGTTGGATAAAGTTCAGGCGTATATGCATAGATTATTCCCCAGGCACTCATACAGAAAATCGTAAGAAGACTTCCATTTATTAAAATTTGATTTGGTGTCTTTGATGTTGTAAAGATAAATGCCATAATGGATGTTCCTAAAAGGGATATAAACAAACTCTTTTTTCGTCCAATTGCTTCAATTAGGTATGCACCAAGCAAATATCCCGGAAGTTGCATTACTAACATTGTGAAGGTATAGTTTATCGATTTTGTGATTTCTGTTCCAATTAAACTTGAAATAACTTTAGGAAGCCATGTAAAGAATGCGTAATAAGAAAAAGATATGACAAACCAAACATAGAAAATCATAAGTGTTGTTGGAAAATATTTTTCTCTAAACAAATTTAAAAATGGTAATTGAAGAACTTCCTCTTTCGTAATCTCTAAAGTTCCCCCATAGTCTATTCCCAAAAGTTTTAGATTTTTCTTTGCTTCATCAATTTTTCCTTTCTTAAGAAGAAATTTTATTGATTCAGGGATAAACTTGAGGAAGATAAGCGTTAAAAGTCCCAGTAGAAATACAACATAAGTTATGGAATAATTGGTTTTTCCAATGGTAATTGCAACAATACCTATGATTATTGAGCCGATTGCCCAACTGCCTTCAAGAATTACAAGAAGTCTCCCTCTTACGAGTTTTGGCAAAAATTCTGTTAGATATGCATTTACAACAGGTAAAAGCCCTCCAAGACCAAGTCCTGTGATAAATCTAATTAAAATAAGTATTGAGAAATTAACTTTTAATCCTGTAAGAGCGCTAAAAATGGACACAATCGAAACAAGAACTCCCATTAAAGGCTTCCTTCCTATTATGTCTGCAATATTCCCAGAAATAATTGCACCTATAAGCATTCCGAGGAATGTAAAAGATGCAATGAGGCTTGCAACAGTACTTTGTAAACCATAAGTTTGAGCAATTTTTGGAAGTGTGAGGCTTAAAACCATTACTCCTCCCGCAACGAAACTCCAATAAGTTGAAGCGATTAACACTAATTTTGTTTGTATGCTTTTTGAGCCCCTTTTTTCCAAAAATTCTTCTATATCCATTCTATCAACCTCCGCCATATTATACATATGTATATACACTTGTCAAAGAGCTGTAGGATTTTTGATTTCTTTGAATACCTTGACATATTGGCAAAAAAGTGTATAATTTACTGACTATTGAGATGCCAAAATGAAAAAAATTGAATTTAGTAGTAGTTTGCCTAATTTAAAGATTGCTCTTACGGGCACTATTGGAATTGGAAAAACAACTGTCCTAAATAAAGTATTGTCTCATTTGAATGAGCAACCGTTTGGTTTTAGGACTGTGCCTATCATTAAAGAAAGTGCTCTTAAAGGCTTCGAAATAGTTAACCTTAGGACTCTTGAAAAAGGGACAATTGGCTATTTTGATGAAAATTTTGTTATTCGTCCTATTATAGACTCTTTTGAAACTGTTGGAGTGAAAGCACTTCATGATGCGCTTCAATACGGTAAGGCAATTGTTATGGATGAACTTGGATTTCTCGAAAAAGAAGCCTTACGCTTTAAAGAAATGGTTTTTAAGGTACTTGAAAGTGATAAACTGGTTTTTTATGTTGTAAAATCCGAATTAAACGAATTTTTGGAAAATACTTTAAAAAAGGCTGATAGTATTTTTGAAGTAAACAAAGAAAATAGGGACACTTTGCCCGAAGAAATCTGGAGGTATGTATGGGACTATATGAAGACCTCATCGAAAACGTAAAGGCATACCATTATGAGGTTATAAAAGATGTCAGGGTAGGCGTTGTTTGGAGTGCAGTTCAATCGAAAGGTGTTGGTATTTCTCTTACTTACTCAAGTATTTATGATGAAGTTGAAGATGCAGGAAATCTCATCGGAAAAAGCGTAAAAGAGCTTCTTAATTATATGCTTACATTTAATCTTACAAAGGTATCAATTGGTGTTGCAACGCTTAATTCTCTTTTTGATGTGCCTCAAAATTATGAAGATTTAAACATGCTCGATTACATAGAGAGCATTTCTTATGATAAGCGCGTTGTCTTTGTCGGACATTTTCCAATTTCCGAATCTCTGAGGGCTAAGGCTAAAGAAATTATTGTGCTTGAGCGTTCTCCACGTGAGGGCGATACAATTGATACTGCTGCATATTACATCATTCCTGAAGCAGATATTGTTGCTATAACTGGTTCAACTCTTGCAAACAAAAGCCTTGAAAGTCTTCTTTCACTTAAACGAAAGGGAATAACTATTGTTTTTGGACCTTCAACACCACTATCACCTGTTCTATTTGATTATGGCGTTGATGTGATTGGCGCCTCTGTTGTTAAACATCCGCAATTTGTGCTTAATGCAATTTCACAAGGTGGAAAGCTTTCAAATTTTAAGAAGTATATTGAATATATTGTTTTAAAGAAGGAGGTAAGATAAATGAAAAGATTTTTTGCTTTAATTCTTATTTTTGCACTTATTCTTAGTATTTTTCCAAATGCACCTCTTAAAGGAGCTTCGTATGTGCCAACTGGAACCTTCGCATTTAAGGAAGGCTCAAGCATTTTTAAGATTGATAATTTTGAAAAAAAACTTGATGTTGCACCAATTCTAAAAGGAGATATGCTTTTTATCCCCGTAAGGGCAGTTGTAGAAGAATTAGGTGGAACAATTTCCTATAACCCAAAGGAAAAGTCAATTTCAATTACTCTAAATGATACAAAAGTTAATCTATGGGTTAATAAAAGCACCGTGATATTAAACGGAAAGAATGACGAAATTGAAATGCCTATTCTTAAAAATGGACGAATGCTTCTATCTTTAAAAGATATTGTAAATCTTTTTGGTGGGACTATTATTTCAAGTAATTCTTTTGAGCTTCCAAAGCAACTTGTGGAGGCATATGATACAACTGGAAGAAAAATAATAGTGCCAAAGAAGATTAATAAAATTGTTTCTCTATATCCTATGGCAACTCTCCTTCTGTTTCCTTTAAAGAAAGAGGATTGTATTGTTGCAATTCCTACTGCGAAGGTCTTTAATATGGATAATTTTTCAAAAGTTTTTCCAAAGGCAAAAAGCGTACCCGATGGAAGTAGTTTTAAAGATCCAAATGTGGAAACAATCCTAAAGTTTAAACCGGATCTTGTCATAACAAATGCCACTACACCAATTAAAAAGATAGTTGAAGTAGGGATTCCTGTTGCTTTGCTTGATGTAGAGTCTGTTTCGGGTATTCTTAAATCAATCCAGTTTTTGGGAACAATTCTTGGCACTCCTACAGAAGCAAAAAATGCCCTTATATATTTGAATTCAAAACTTAATTACATTGATAGCAAAACAAAATATTTACAGAATAAAAAGAAGGTCTATTTTGCACTTGGTAGACTTACTCAAACGGCAGGCTCATCGCTTATCCAAAACGAAATTATCGCTCGCTCTAACGGAGTAAGTGTTACATCAACACTTAAAGGCGGAAAAGTAGATGTATCTATTGAGCAAATCTTAAACTACAATTCTGATTACATCATCCTTGCGCCATATTGTAATGACACGGTGCAGTCGGTCCTTTCAAATAGCGTGCTTCAAAATGTAAATGCAGTTAAGAACAAGAATGTTTATGTGATGCCGCAGTTCATAGGCTCTTATGACCTTCCTGAGCCAGAGTCAATACTTGGCATTATGTGGCTTTCAAATATCCTCTATCCAAATGAAGTCAATTTCAATTTGAAAAATGAAGCAAAAGAGTTTTACAAAGCAATATTTAACTATAATTTGACTGATGAGGATTTAAAGTATATACTTGGAAGTTAATATGATAAAAATCGAAAATTTGAATTTTGGTTATTTTGATACGGAGGTACTCAAAGGTCTCTCGATAGAGGTTAAGGAGGGCGAAACGCTCGCCCTCCTTGGCCCAAATGGAAGCGGAAAGACAACATTTTTAAAGTTGCTTTCAAAAATTCTTGAGCCGAGGGGTGGTACTGTGCTTATCCTTGGGAAAGATATAAGGCGATACTCCTATAATGAACTTGCAAAAACAGTTTCATTGGTGCCACAAATTCATAGAGCAACACAACCTTACACGGTTTTTGATGTGGTTTTAATGGGAAGAAATCCGCAGATGGATGCAATGTTCCCAAAGGAATCTGACAAAAGAATTGCGCTTTCGATTTTAGAAGAGCTTGGAATTTATCATCTTAAAGATAGACCTTACACAGATATAAGCGGTGGCGAGTTAAGGCTTGTTCTCATTGCAAGAGCGTTAGCACAGGAATCAAAAGTCATGCTTTTTGATGAGCCTACTGCATTTCTTGACTTTAAGAATGCTTCTCTGGTACTTCAAAAAATTATAGAACTCAAAGAAAAGAAAGGGAAAACAATTGTTGTGACTCTTCATGATCCAAATGAAGCGCTTCAGGTATCAGATCGCATACTTCTTATGAAAAAGGGAGAAATGGTTGCAATAGGCAAACCTGAGGAAGTTCTAACTGAAAAAAATCTTAAATATGTTTATGGTATTGATGTCGAAAAGGTAAGTATCAATGGAAGGACCTTCATCTACGCAAAATAGTAATGTTAGAGTAATAGTTTCAAAGGAAAGCCGTTTTTTTGGTGTTTTGATACTTTCAATTATCATAAACATTGGTCTTATAATTTTTTCAATTCTGTTGGGGCGTTTTAATATAAGCATTAGGGATGTCTTTTTATTTTTTGCTGGTAAACTTGAAGGAGTTCCCAAATCCGTTATCCTCGATGTAAGGATTCCAAGAATCATTGCAGCGCTTCTTATTGGTGCAACACTTTCTGAAACTGGTGCTGTTTATCAAGGCATATTCAATAACCCTCTTGTTTCTTCTTATATTTTGGGTGTCTCTTCTGGTGCTGGATTTGGAGCTGCGTTAGGCATTCTTATTTCAAATAATTTGGTTGTTGTTGAATTACTTGCATTTGCGTTTGGTATTCTTTCAGTATTGCTAACTCTGAGCGCTTCAAGAATAAAAAATGATAATATAACGCTTGTCCTTGCGGGCTTTGTAGTTGGAAGTCTTTTTCAATCTTTTACCTCATTTTTAAAGTATGTCGCAGACCCATTTTCAAAGTTGCCGCAGATAGTTTTTTGGCTTATGGGAAGTTTGTCCCAAATTACCCTTAAGGAAGTCTATACTTTTAGTCCAATTCTTATTTTGTTTTTATTGATTGTTGCTTTCTTTGGATGGAAGCTTAATATTCTTTCTTTCGGAGAAGAAGAAGCAATAAGTCTTGGAGAAAATCCAAAGGTACTAAAACGAACACTTATCGCTATAACAACGCTTCAGACTGCAATAGTTGTCTCTTTAGGGGGTGTCATAGGTTGGGTTGGGCTTGTCGTTCCACATATTGTGAGGTTTGTCATAGGTTATGATAATAGATTTGTATTGCCATTATCGGCACTTTTTGGTAGCGCTTTTTTATTGTTAATCGATACAATTTCAAGGACTACATTCCCTTCAGAAATTCCTATTGGGATTCTTACAGGTCTTGTGGGCGCCCCGTTCTTCGTTGCCTTAATGAGAAGGAAAAATTAGAGAAGATATTTACCTAAATCTTTTTTGAAACATTTTTACCTTTTAATGCCTTTTTGAATGCAAGCATTTATTTAGTTCCAAAAATAAGAACTGGTTTATTTTTTGCTATGTTGGACAAGTGTATTACTTCCCTTACTTTGTTATCTTAATGAACAAAACTTATCTCACTTTAACGTAGTGAGAAGACTCCACTTTTGGAGAAGTTCTCTTATTACGCAAGATTAAAAGAATTTATTCTGTTTTTTTAAAAATTCTTCAATTATTTTCATTATAAACGAATGGAATAAAAGAATCTAAAAATCGAAAGTTTGCATTATCTGGAACATAATAAAAAATGCTCATAAGCATACCTTTTTTGGAAAAGGTAAAGATACCTAATTTACAATCTTTTTCTTCTGTATTTTGAAGTTTTGGAATTGAAACTCCTATTTTATCAAAATTGTTTTTTAAAACGCTTATTGGGAGATGTAAATCGTCATAAAATAGGTTCGATTTCAAATTTAACTGCTGATCATATTGGAAAAACACTTCTATAAATTCAGCATCCTTAGTGCTATAAAAAATAGTTTTAAAACAAGTTGGATAACCTTTAAAAGCCTGTTTTTGATCAGGATATTGATATGAAATTTCTACTGGATCAACCCCAAATTCCTTTGCCAACTTTTTACTTTTTTTCATCTAATTTATCTTCGCTTATTAGTTTAGGATCCACTTTAAGATAGGTATTATATTTTTTGAGATTATTAATATCAATTAAACCTGTGACAAGTACAGAGTGAGTAACAAAGTAAGAAGGATCTGTTAGGCTATATATTTTATAATCTTCGCTTACAAATTTTGAAATTCTTACAATCTCTTGAAGGAAGCTACCGTATGTTATCTTCTCAGAATTTTTCAACGAAAAATTTAATGTTACAATCGATGCTACAACAATAATTACTATTAGAAAACTAATTAAAGTGGTTGTAAATAATTTTGTTTTCATCTTAAGATCCTCCTTACTCTTTTAAATTATGGCTGTGTTGACCCTTGATGTGCATCAAAATAGATTAGTGAAAAACCACTACTTGCAACTCTTGGGGTTACCGCAAGGTTTTGCTGTAATTCCAGTGTTTCCATTTGTATCAATCCATTTGGAATATGCCGTTCCTGATGAAGAAACAGATGGATACCAGGCAGTGATAGTCCATTCTTGGTATGCAGGAACATTTATAGAATATGTTGCCTGTGTACCTGTTTCGTATGACTTGTAGAAAGTTACAGTAACACCCATCTTAGATTCGATTTTACTTACTATGGCACTCTTCAGAGAAGCTGTTATCTCTGCATTCACTGAAACGCTACCGCTAAGTGCCTGGATTTCATTCACAGTTAAAGTTAAAGGGGAAGGATAAGGTAAAGGATTGTTTGCCGATATGGACTTTATCCAATATCCCTTATTATTAACAAAACCACTTCCAAAGTCGTAATGATCGAACGTATAACTATAAGCAACTACATCATCTATCGAAAACTTTGGTCTTGTAGATAGATTATTCTTATTTAAGAGAATTGCTTTATCTAATGCTTCATTCAGAAGTTCTTGAGTATGCTTAAGGTTGTATGCGTCAACATATGATTGACTATACTCATCATTTGCTTTGACTTTAAAACTTCCTGAATTAGCCAAAACCAAAACAAACAATAAAATTGCAACTATTATTAGTCTTTTTGCTTTCAAATTAACCTCCTTATTAAAGATTTTATTTTAATTTCCCTTTTCTTAAAAATTTCTTTTTAAATTTGTTTTACTTTCTTTTCGCTTTTCTTTTTCCCTTTTTACCTCCCTTATCTCCGGAGCCTTGCCCTCGCTTTTTTGGGTTAAGGTACCCCCTCAACACTCCCCCAAAACTGAGGAGATTCCTCGCCTTCGGCTTCGGAACGACAAATAAAAATTGGCTTCAGAATGACAAATGAAAGTGAAAAGTTATTCTTTTTGTTTTTAGGGGAAAGTTGGAAGGGGGATGTGCCCTCTTCCAATTATTGTCATTTCGAAGGAGCGAAAGCGACTGAGAAATCTCCTCCTTTTGGGAAAGTTCAAAGGGAAGCTTTTACCCCCTCTATTGAGGTATTTTGCTCCTCTTGTTACGCAAGTAGATACTTTAAAACTATTTTTCCTTGAGTTCTCTCCTTTTTTCAAAGTTAATAATTTTCTTTTTCACTACATTTTATCAAACTCTTATGTCAAGTAGTTTAAAAAAATTCCTTAAAACTTTTTCTCTCATATATTAGACCTACAAACTCACAAAAAAGTTCCTTAAAATTTTGGGAATTTTGCTAAGTTTTTAAAAAACCGTCTTTTTAGAAATAATTTAAATCTTCTTTCTATAACTTACATTTATAGCAAAAAATGAAGTTAGCCTTCTTAAATAACTTTTCGCTTAGCATCTTGAACTTAACAAAATCTACATTTCCAATTGATAGTGTTGTGATGTTTGTTAAGCAAGATAAAAAATATTAATACCATAAATACCATATATTTAGAAGAATTCCTCAAAATATTAATTCAAGATTTAAATTTTTTTACTTCAAAAACTTTGAAATTATTTAAAAAAATCCAAAAAGTGCTATAATATGACTGACCAGTCAGTCAAAGAGATTGGAAGATTTAAAGCACATTTGATAGTGATAAGTTATATTTAAAAATGAGTGCATGAGGATAGGATTTATGAGTGTGATTGTTTGTTTGATTCTTATGACTTAAATTTGGAGATATTGATGAATGAGATAAACAAAAGAGAGCAAATTATTGAAGTAAGCGAGAAGCTTTTTCTTGAAAAAGGATTCCCTAATACCTCAGTTGAGGATATTACAACGTTTTAGGAATTGCAAAAGGGAGTTTCTACACTTACTTTTCTTCAAAAGAAGAACTATTGAAGGAAATTGTTTCAAAGACTCTTAAAAATATTTATGAAGAGTTGTCGCAATTCTCATTTGAAAACAAAGACGTCGAAAAATCTTTTGAAGAATTTGTTTCACTTAATATAGAACTTGCAAAATCTTATGGGCCATCAATTATTGTATCTCTAAGAGACTTTGGTATGTTTTTAGAAAACGGAAGCGAAAAAGCTCTTGGAAATGTAATCTTCGATAGCATCAAAAAACTCATTGAAGAATTTCTAAGAAATACCATCCAAAATGCAGACGAAGAAAGTGTCATATACATTACAGGTATTTCTCTTTCAATTTGGATAGAAACATTTTTCTTCAAAAAAGAAATTAACAAACAAAAAATGGAAAAACTCATCTTAGATGGATTAAGGAGGAGTAAATGATAGCAGTGATAGGAGGAACAGGACACCTTGGCAATGTCCTTATAAGAGAACTTCTAAAAAGAGGAGAAAAAGTAATTTGCATAGTCCCAAAAGGTGAGGATCTTACTCCACTTAATGGGCTTGACGTTGAAGTTAGATTTTCCGATATAACTGATTTTGAAAGCATAAATAAGATGCTTTTTGGTGTTGATTACGTTTATCATACAGCAGGCATTGTCTCGATAATCAAAGGAGAATGGGAAAAGTTATACAAAGTAAATGTTTTGGGTACGAGGAATGTGGTTGAAGCATGTATCAAAAACAAAGTTAAGAGGCTTGTCTATACAAGTTCGATTCACGCATTTAAAGAGCCACCTAATCAAGTACCTATAACAGAGGGTACTCCACTTGATCCTGAATATGGTGAATATGCAAAGTCTAAAGCGCTTGCAACTATTGAAGTGCTTAAAGGTGTAGAAAATGGGCTTAATGCAGTAATAGTTGCACCTACTGGAATTATTGGTCCATATGATTTTAAGATATCAGAAATGGGAACACTTATTCTTAAATACATAAAAAGCAAAGTATTTTTCTATGTTGATGGTGCTTATGATTTTGTTGATGTAAGGGATGTTGCAATAGGTGAAATCCTTGCAATGGAAAGAGGAAAAACGGGTCAAATTTATATTCTTTCAGGAGAAAAAATAACCGTTAAAGAAATTCTCAACACTCTAAGAAGCATTTCAGGAAAGAAGATTCCACATATAAAAATCCCATACTCTTTTGCCAAATTCACTGCACTTTTAACTCCTATTATTTCACGAATCACACATGAAAAGCCTCTTTTTACCCTTTATTCTCTTTCGGTTCTCAAATCAAACTGTAATGTGCAAAAAGACAAGGCAACCAGAGAGTTAGGATACTCATCAAGGCCATTACAAAAATCACTCAAAGATGCATATATGTGGTTTAAAGAAAATTATAGAGGGAATAAGCCTTTTAAGAAACTTTCAACGAATGTATTGCAGTAATTTTAAACGTAAGATAAACTTTTCCTCCTAACTGTATGTTTAATTCCTCAAAGGATCTTTTAGTAATAAGGGCATTAATGCAAAAGTTTTCAGCAATTTTTACCGTGATTGTTGCAATTCCATTTTTATTTACAATTTTATAAACAATTCCTTCAAATTGATTTCTTGCAGAAGACTGAAAAGGAGTTTTTGAAAGGGTTATATCCTGTGGATGAATAAATACCACAACACTATCTCCCACGTTGTATTCTTGCAAAACATAAATATATTCATTTCCAATATCTATCTTTGAAATATTCCCTTCAACTTCTATGACATAACCTTTTATGACATTTACACCTGTAAGATAGGCAACCTCAACATTCTCAGGGGTGAAGAAAATTTCAGAAGGTTCTCCGATTTGAAGTAACTCACCTTTACTTAAAACGGCAATTCTATCACCTACGATACTTGCTTCATCAAGGCTATGTGTTACAAAAAGAGCGCTTTTTTTAAATGTTTTTATAATTTCTTTTATTTCAAATGCAATGCGCTCCTTTTCTCTTGGTGAAAGTTGAGAAGTTGGCTCATCAAAGAGGATTAAAGGTGGATCAAGAATAAGCGTTCGTGCAATGGCTACCTTTTGTTTTTCTCCACCACTCAGTTCTTCAGGATATCTTTTGAGAAGACTTTCGAGTTTAAAAAAATTGACAAGTTCGTTAAATCGGGTTGAAGCATCTTTAACAGACCTAAAACGCAAGCCAAACTTTATATTTTGCTCAACATTTAAGTGAGGAAAGAGCGCAAGCGTCTGGAATATATATCCTATGTTTCTATCTTCAGGTTCTTTTCTTGCAATGTCAATCCCGTCAAGGATAATGCGACCTTTATCTATGGGTAAAAATCCTGCAATGGTGTTAAGTAGTGTTGTTTTTCCAGACCCATTTTCCCCAAGTATTGCAATAATTTCGCCCTTGTTTAATTCTATGCTTATATCTTTTAAAGAAAATTTGCCAATATGTGCATAGAGATTTTGTATCGAAAGTAAAACACTCATTTTACTCTCCTTCCAATTATTCTGAGGATGACAAAAATAAGAAGGGATATTATAAGAAGGGTCGCAGCAATTGATATTGAAGTTTCGAGATTGTATTGCGTATAAGCATCATATATACGAATTGGTGCAGTCATTGGATAGTATGCAACAATAATTACTGCGCCAAACTCTGAAATCGCTCTTGCGAATGCCGAAAGAAATCCAGAAATAATATGTCCTTTTATAAGAGGAATATTAACAAGAAAAAAAGTATGCAATTCGCCTGCACCTAAGATTCGTGATGCGTTTTCAAGAGATTGGTCCATATTTTTAAAGCCTTCCTTTACAGTATCCACAAAAAATGGGAATGAAAGATACATCATCGCAATGACAACTGCAAAACCTGTCCCCATCAATTTTATATTGAGTGTATTATAGAGAATTTTTCCAATAAGACCATCCTTTCCAAACACAAGAAGAAGGGCGATGCCAGCAACAATATGAGGTGTTGCTAAAGGTGTATCACAGATTGCTTCAATAATACTTCCAAGCTTTCCAAAGTGGTCTTTTGCAATAAGATAGGCAAGAGGGATGCCGAATATGACACTCAAGATAGAGGATATAAATGCAAAAAATATGCTATTAAAAATTGCTTTTAAATTAAGTGGGTCTCTCAAAGATGATACTATAAGCGTAAGTTTAGGATAAGTAATGAGTCTCAAAAGTGGAAAAATTATAAATAGTATACTAATCAAAGCAAATACCGCAAGTATCCATCTAAAAAACACTTTCATAGATTAATTATAATAAAAGAGATATTTTTTTAAATATCTTTATATAAATTTGAGTGTGCCCTAAAACCTCCTTCGAAAAATGAGCAAAGAAGCTGTGACGTCAAGCAAAATGAGACATACCTAAATCTAGAGGGGCTTACGATTTTCCCCCTTCGAACTTCCCCAGAAAGAGGAGATTTCTCACTTCGTTCGAAATGACTGGTTATGTTTATTCTGAAGGTTATTTCTGTTTGTCATTCCGAAGGCTTTAGCCTGAGGAATCTCCGTCGTATGGGTGGAGTTGGAGGAGGGTCTCCCTCCTCCATTTGGAGGAGAATCCTCGTCGCTTCGTTCCTCGGATTGACAATTCTTTGGTGTATTTGGGGGAGTATTGAGGGGGCAGTTTTTTGCCCCCTCAAAATGGTTGTCATTCCGAAGCCGCTTTTAACCAATATTCTAAATCATCATTCGAATTGAATTTCGCAAAGAAGACATCTTTTTGTACAATATCTTCAGCTATTTTTATTTTGCCTTTAATAAAGTAGCCTCCATCGGATATTAGCACAATTGAGTTTCCTTCCTATGAGTCTATTCCCCCCAAATGTTCTTAAAAAGCCTGTTTTACAGTGCCTTTAGTAATTTTGATGTTAGATGAAAAAGTCCTCGAAAAAGCTACACTGAAAGAGAATTCAACAAAAGAAAAAAGGATTACCAAAATTAATACAATTTTTAATCAGTTTCATAAAAAACACCCCCTCTTTTTTAACTTTATTATTCCCCCTGCAATTTATTGCAGGGGGAAATCAAGAGTAGGTGAAGTAATTATTGAAAATTTTATTTCATAATCCCCATTCTTACAGGTGCAGGTAATTTATAAATATCTGGATATGCTTTGAATGGAACAAAAGGTTGCCCTGATTTCTCAAAAACACTTTGACCGTATTTAAGTAAATATAGTACAAATCTTTGTGCAAACTCTTTTTCTGGTGCATTGTTTGGAATCGTAAGTCCATATAGAATTGGCGCACCTTTTACAACTGTACCATCCTTTAGTGTTAAAGATGCTTTTTCATACCAGTCCGTAAGATCAGGATTTCCGAGATTGAGTTCGTCTGGAAAAGAGATATATTTTAGATTATTTTGCACGGCAACTGACTCATATTCAAAGGCATAGTCAAGCTCATTTGCTTGAAGTAAAGCAACGAGCTCAACTGATTTTGGACGAATATTTTTCGGTTTAGTTGCATTTAAAAGGCTTTGGTAGAGTCCAGGCTTTTTATAATACTGCTCTGCAAGTTGGAACATAAGAAGTGTCCTATAACCACATGGATCTGAGTTTGGTTCTGAATATCCAAAATCAACATCTTTTCTTAATAGTATTTCATACCAATTATTTGAATTTATTTCATTTGCATATTTGCTCTTATCGGTATAGCACAATACAAGTTTGTTTGTGGCAAAAACGATGTACCAATCAGTGTACTTTGGTATAAGATACTGTGGAATAAGGAAAAAATCAGCAAGTGCAACAACATCATATTCTTTTTTTAGTTCAGTTATCTGTTTTACTGCATCAACGCTTCCTGCTGAAAAATCCTCAAAAGTAATATCTACATTTAGTTTTGCATAATAATTCTTGAAATTGTTTTCAAGACTTCTTAAAGGTTGTGTTAGGCTTCCTGCATGAATTACCTTTAATGTCAAAGATTTTTTATTTGCAAGTGGTTTCTGTTGGTAAATAATTTTGATCGTCCTATTTGAGGGATTCCATTCCACATTTGCACCAATTGATTCCGAAATAAATCTCACTGGCACAAGCGTTCTTCCTGATTGTTTTTCAATAAAGGGAGCAATATCAAGTGGTAATTCTTTTCCGTCAACAATTGCAACCTTTGATCCAATCTTTAGGATAATTGTATGCAAATCGAAAACAAGAGTAATAGTTTTGTCATTTGGATTGTAATCTACATAGCCGCCGAAAGCTTCGGATACAAATCTTAAAGGAACAAGAGTTCTTCCATTTTGAATAATAGGTTTACTCTCAAGAGGAACCGGTTTAAAATTCACAGAAGCAACATTTTTTCCAATTGAAAGCTCAACAACACCGTTTGAATCACCGAGAGCAACTTTGCTACCAAATGAAAAGTTAAAACTGACAGTTAGAAGGAAAACTAACAACAGCAAAACATTTAATACTTTTTTCATCTCTTACCTCCTTTGCAAAATGGCAGGTATAATAGTTTCCCGTTATACCCTATCGCCAAAGCACCATGAGGTTTCCCTTTTAGGTATCTTTGGTCGGAGTTATCTTATTATAACAATTTTTGTATAATCTCAAAATATCC